>DASXVI010000090.1:0-7078 GCA_036504315.1 Nitrospirota bacterium | reverse complement strand
GAGCGCGCGGTCGTCATCGCGGACGACGAGCTGATAACCGTGGACCAGTTACCCGAGCGGTTCGCCCAGCCCGGAATACACGGCAGGGTCAGCCCGCTTTTGAAGGACGCACACGAGGAGTTCGAGGCCGCCTACATCCAGAAGGTCGTGGCCGAAAATGGCGGCGACAAGGAGCTGGTATCGAAGATTTTGGGGATAGACCTTTCGACTCTGTACAGGAAGATAAAGAAGTACGATATAAGGTGCTGATGACCCAATGCCAGCTGTTATGCCGACTGAGGGCCCGGCCCTTTTGTCTTTCAACCCCCACCCGCGCCCTCCCCCGTGCCATGTGCATGTTGCACAGGGAGGGCGAAGATAATTATATTGAAATAAAAGAAGGCGGCTGGTTTCCCAGCCGCCTTTTAATTTGCATCCGCGCGTCAGACTACATCGCGTGGCACTTGGTGCAGTCGTCCGAGGCGAAGGCTTTCTTTCCATTGTGGCAGCCGCCGCAGGTCTTGCCCGCAGTCATGCCGGCCATGGTCATCTTGCCCACCGTCTTGGTATAGCCGAACATCTTCGTGTGGCAGTCCTCGCACTTGAACTTCTTCATGTGCCTGGAGTGCTTGAAGACGACCTTGCCGGAACCGCCGCCCGGATAGGTGATGTCGCCGCCGCCCTGTGCGCCGCCCTGGTGGCAGCCTTCGCACTTGGTCGAGGCAAACGCGCCCTTGCCGTTGTGGCAATGGCCGCAGTCCTTGCCGGCGTACATCCTGGCCATCGTTATCTGGCCGCTCGTCCTCTGCATCTTGAAGACCTTCGGGTGGCAGCCTTCGCAGCCGATGGCGGCGTGCTTCTTGTGGTCGAAGGTTACCGGGCCCGCGCCCTTCATCTCGTAGCCTATCTTGCCTCCGCCCACCTTGCCGCTCATGCTGACCGTGGTCGGCATACCGGCGGGATGGCAGGAATCGCAGGCCGTCGTCTTCTCGTCGTGGCATGTGTAGCACACATCCATCGTCGGGCGGTTCGTCGAGAACTTGGCCGGACGCCTGTCGTGGAAGACATTGAAGTGGCAGTAGGTGCACTTGATGCCGAGCTCTTTTATGTGCTTGGCGTGCGGGATGCGGATAAGCTCGTTGTCAGCCCGAGTCTTCTTTGCCGCCTCTATGCCCACCGGCGCATCGAGAGTCTTGACGTGGCAGTCGTTGCAATGGCCGCTTATTACGTCGTCCTTTGCCGAGAAGCTGAAATGGAAGGCCGCGTTCCAGAGGCCTTTGTCCACATCGTGGCAGCTCGCGCAGCTAATATTCGGGTGCACCTTCGAGGACCGCCAGAAATCGACGTTCCTCGTGTTCACATGACAGTTGAGGCAATACACCTTCTGCGTACCCACAAGGTGGAAAAACCCGTAGGTAAGCATAACTGAGGGTATCGCGACGATTACAAGCACAGCAATGAGAATTGACCGCTTTATGTTCAACAACTTCAGGAGAAGCGGCTTGACCTCAATGCTGGGCACCTTCATCAGCAGGTCTATTATACGCATGTTCTTGTTAGCCATTTTTTATCCGCTCCTCTTTAGGCCTTCTCTACGGTTACCTTGGTCAGGGCAAAACCAGCCCCGCCGGCTTCGCGTCCCAGGTTGAACACCCTAAGTTTGTTCGGGTTAACGCCGCTTCCGTCGTTTCCCCACCAGATTGCCTTGGTGAACGAGTCTTCTCCCTCGAACCTCTCGGCTTTCTCTATGTGCCCGAACCCTTCGTGGCCGCAGCCCTCGGCCAGCGCCAGCGTCTTGGGCTGTACGCCCGGGGACACCACCGCTATCGCCTCGACTTTGCCGGCCGGTGAAGACAAGGCCAGCTTGTCCCAGTTCTTAATGTTCAGCTTCTGGGCCGTATCCGTGTTAATGAACGCCCTGTTCTGGTGGAATATCTCTTTCAGGAGGATGTTGTTCTCGGTGAAGCCCGCCTTGAAGCCGGCCGGCTTGTAGGTAACAAGCAGCAGCTCTTCGAGCTTGATGGTCTTGTACTCGTCCGCCAGAGCAAATCCGGGGATGGACGAGACGTTTATCTTGGCGTTGTTGATGGAGGCCGCCTTGTGCAGGAAGCCCTTCTCCGCCAGAGAGTCGGCGTTTGCGCCGAACCTTGCCGCCTGCTGGCCCGCAAGCGACTCGGAGTCCTCAAACGAAAGCTTCCTTCCGGCCTTCGTCGCCACTTCCGCGAGCATGTCCGCAAACGGCTTCGCCTCGCCCTTTACCGGCACTACCGGCTGACGGTAGCCGATTACGGTCGCGCCGCCGGGGCCGTAAGACGCCTCGACGCCGAACTCTTCGAGATAAGTGGCAAGCGGGAGTATTATGTCCGCATACTTGCCGGTATCCGAGACATGCGTATCGGTCGCGACTATGAACGGCACCGCCGACTCGTCGGACAGCGCGCGCGCCATCTCGGACTGCATCGGAGAGTTATAAAGCGGGTCGGCGCTGTGGACGATGTAGACCCACGCCTTCGCCTTGCCTTCCTGGAGCTTCTTCGCGAACGCGTCCGGGGTCAGGGACTTGACTGCCGGTCCCGCCGACGGAAGCTCCGCGAGCAGGTTGCAGCCGGTCCTGTTTATCTTGCCGGTGATTATCGGCAGGAGCCTGACCGCGCGCTCGTTGTTCTCGCCGTTGCCCTGGCAGGAGATACCGCCGCCGGTAAGCACGACGGCCTTGTCGGCCTTCGCGTACTCGCGGGCTATCCTCCTGATTGCATCGGCGTCCACGCCGCTTATCCTCTCGGCCGAGGCCGGGGAGTATGCGGACAGGCGGCTCTTTAGCTCCGCCACCTTCAGGTTGGTGTGCTTTGCGATGAACGCGTTGTCGTAGAGGCCTTCCTCCATGATGACATTGGCCATCGCGAGCGCGACGACCGCGTCCGTGCCCGGAAGCACCGGCACCCATTCGTCGCTCCTGCCGGCCGTCGCCGAGAGGCGCGGGTCGAAGGTCACGAGCTTGGCGTATGAACCCTTGTCTTTGTGGCCTGTTATGGCCGCGATGGACATAACGCCATTCTGGTCGGACTCGAACGGGTTGGCGCCGAAGTTCAGGATGTAGCTGGTATTCTCAATGTCCGGGAAATCGGTCCTGACGCCGAACATCCCTTCGAGGGCGTTCTCGCGCGCGGCGGATATAACGCTGCCGTGAGAAACGAGCGTGCCGTCGAACTTCGCGACGAAGTCCCTGGCCGCGGCCTCATTGCTGCCGCCTCCGCGGGTCTCGACGACGACGTTGCCCGAAGCCTTGGCGAGCTTCTCCGAGATTGCGGCAATCGCCTCCTCCCAGGTTATCTCTTTCCAGCGGCCCTGTCCCCTCTGGCCGATACGGGCCATAGGCTTATCCAGCCTCTCGGGGTCATACTGCCTGTAAAAACCGGCCTGGCCGACGAGGCACAGCGTGCCCTTGTTGACCGGATGGGCAGGGTTGCCGCCCACCTTCATAAGCTGGCCCTCGCGGACATAGCCAATTATCCCGCAGCCCGCCTTGCAGCCGTTGCATGTGGAAGGCATGCCGTTCACCTTGCGGTAGGTCACGCGGTCGACATACGGCCTGTTGTCCTTCTCCTTCGCATCGATGAGCGGGCTCATGAACTGGCTCAGGGCTGCGGCGGAGAGGCCGGCGGCGCCGAGCTTTATAAAGCTCCTTCTTTTAATCTTCGCCATGTGTCACCCCTCTACATGATAGGCAGGAACTGGCTGCCCGTTGTTATTGAGAACCTCATCACGTAGATACCTATCACCACGAAGAACATGCAGACGAACAGTATCGGAAGCTGCTTGTTTATCTTCGGGAGCGCGATGACGAGAAGCGGTAAGAACGTGCCGAACAGCAGGGTAATTATCCCGAAGCTCATGCCCATCTTGCCTTCGAGCAGAAACTGCGCGGCCGTCGCGGCCCAGTCGGAGCCGAAACGCATATGCACCTGCTGTGTGAATACGAAGAACAGGTTGATGACCAGGAACAGCGAAAGGAACCGGGTCAGCTTGATGATAATCGCAAAGTCCAGCCCTCTCTGCTCGTCCGACCACTTCCACGAGAGTAGCCAGTAGCGGACGATAGCCACCATCGTCATCCATGCGATGGCGGTGCTCATGGCGGCAGTGACGAAGTAGGCCGGCATTATCGGCGTGTTCCAGGCCGGGGTGGCGACGCCCATCGAGACGACGAACCCGATGTAGGTGATGTAGCCTATCGCGACCGGGAGCAGGCACCATGCAAGCGCCTTGTAGGTCCTGGTCCAGCCCATGAACATGAATGTGATATACGCGCTTGCGAATATCGGGTAGAGGCATAGGAATATTGAGCCCCATGTAAGCGGTGAGCTGAAATTGAATAGCGTTACGAAGTACCAGAACCTGAGCGGCTGCCCAAGGTCGATTATAAGCAGCAGCGGCGCGCAGCAGAACAGGATTATGACGAACACCGCGCCTATCTTGGCGATGGGCTTGTAGTCCTTCTTGCCTGTAAGTGTAGCCCAGATAGAAAGCATCGAGCAGCCGCCGCCCATACCCAGAAGAAAGAAGTAGGTCGAGATTATGGGCGACAGGGCGAACTCGTGAGGTACATTGAACAATACATTAATATTCATTGCGTCCCCCCTCCCTTATTCAAATACTCCATCGAGAAGCTCGATGTCGTGGTGACGGAAATGCTCGAGGTCTACGCCCTTGAGCGGGTTGGCTATATCCTTGTCCAGGCCGATGTAATAGACGTTCGGCTTGGTGCCCGCCTCAGGCTTCAGCACAGAGGTCGAGTTATTCACGAGCATCACGCTTATCTCGGAGGCCGGGTCGTTCAGGTCGCCGAAGGTCCTCGCGCCGGAAGGGCAGGTGTCCACACAGGCGGGTTTGAGCCCGTTGTCTATCCTGTGGTAGCAGAAGAAGCACTTCTGCGCGTACCGCCTTACCGGGTTGATGTGCCGCACCTGGTACGGGCAGGCCGCCATGCAGTACTTGCAGCCGACGCACTTGTGCGGGTCGATCATTACGATGCCGTCCGGCCGCTGGTAGGACGCCGTTACCGGGCATACCCTGACGCAGACCGCGTTCTCGCAGTTGTTGCAGAGTACCGGAAGGGCACTCGACTTAGCCTCGGGAAAGTTGCCCTTCTCGCTGATCTTCACCCAGCTTCTGAAGACAGCGGGCGGGACCTCGTTCTCCGTCTTGCATGCGACGCTGCAGCTATGGCAGCCGACGCATTTGTTGAGGTCTATTACCATACCCCATTTTTTAGTATTCGACATGGCCGCTCCTTGTCATGTTAATCCAAACGGCCGCCCCCTCATGCATAATCGCGCGAGGAGGCGGGGTGGTTCCCGGTTATTCAGGAATGTTTAATGGACCTGGTTTTTGGACCCTTCGTAAGCCGCCGCCTTCGGCTCGAAGAGCCATCCGACCGCAAAACCCAACGCATAGCCCACCGCGGAAAATGCCAGCACCAGCATGGCTCCCGCAACCAGAACTCCCGCCAGCATGGAGGCGCCAAGTATGACCCTGGACAGCATAGATACGCCGGCCTGCTCGTGGAGGACATTGTTTATGATGTCCAGCCCGACTGCGCCGCCTATCAACGAGCCCTGCAAGAGCCCGAAGAGCGCGAACGCCGCAAGACCTATGCCTGCGCCCACCAGCCCGAACCGCCTTGCTATTTTGCCCTTGTCCTTCATGGCTACCTCCTTCCAGCGATTTAAATCCAGGTTACCTTCAGGGTCAGTCCTTCTTGGCCGTTGCCATCTGTACTTCCTTGGCCTCGGTCGCCTCCTGCAAGATACCGAGCAGGTAACCGGCGGCGACCCCGGCGCCCGCGAATGCGACCACGAACACCATGAGCGAGACGACTACGCCCGCGAGCATGGATGCCGCGAGGATAATCCTCGGCAGAAGTTCGTTGCCCATAATTTCGAGCGTCGTCGCGCCGAATATACGGTTGGCCACGCTCAGTCCGGCGGTCCCGCCAAGCACCGCTCCCTGAAGCAGTCCGAATATTGCGAACAGGCCGACTCCAGCACCCGCTCCCAGCAGACCACTCCTTTTCATCAGTTCAGCTTTCGCTACCATGACAAGCCTCCTCCCATTTCTAACGTTGATATATTAAGCTTACGCGTTAAAGTTTGTTCTCTATTTCCTCTGCCTGCACTTCGTTCTTTTCCCTGGCGGAGACCGTCAGCACATATCCACAGGCCGCCCCTAAAAGACCTCCGGCAACCAGAAATACCAGCAGTGAAACCAACGCTCCAGATAACATCGCCCCCCCAAGAATAACCCTCGTAATAAGTCCGCTGCCGTTTATCTCTATCACGCCCGCCCCGAATATTCCCTGGCAGAATATCAGGCCGGCGGTGCCGCCAAGCAGCAAACCTTCCATGAACCCGTAAATTGCGTAAAGCGAAAGTCCTACGCCGGAACCTATAAGCATCGTCTTTTTTATTATGCCGTTTCTTGACATGATACTCACCCCCTTCTACCGCCCGCGACCAGCCCGTAATTCGCCCTGTCAGCAGCCGGCCTCATAACCTGCCCGAGTATCCTCCCAGCCGCATAGCCGCCGAGGATAAATATTACGGCGGCCATCCCTACTCCCGCGACCATGCCGAGGCCCGCGGTAATCCTTGTGAGCAGGCAGGTGACCCCTGTCCCGCAGAAAAATACTCCCGCCTTCAGACCGGCCGTCCCACCTATCAATGCACCGTGGAGGACTCCGTACCCGGCGAACAGCGCAAGTCCTGCGCCGCTCCCGATATACCCCATTGTCCTCTCAAGTCCGTTGCCTTTCATCCCTCTACCTCCCTTAGTGGTTTTGCCCTATGCCTTGTAGATATAGCAAGGTGCGTGCCACTAGGGGCCGATGCAGTTATAAACTTTGGTTATTTTTTTATAAGTGCTTTATTAAACAGGGAAAATAAAAACATGGGGAGAACTTTTAGTACATAAAAACCCTGATACTATATACCGGTAGGCGTGGAGGCGCAAGCTATTTTTTGCATTTTTGCAAAAGCTGTTATGAGCTTTTCGCAAAATTGCGATTACTAAGGGGAGGTACTACCGGCCGAAGGGCCCTTTG
>DASXVI010000089.1:0-7357 GCA_036504315.1 Nitrospirota bacterium | reverse complement strand
CTCTACCCAGCTTTTATACAACCGCTACGGCAGGAAGATATCCAACTGCCTTGAGCTTGCAAACTCGCTAACCCGCAACCAGCAGGTCAGGGAAGTCTTAAACTCCGGCTCTCTCATAACCGGCAACGACCCTGACAATATGCCGAGCAATCTGTTTAACCTGGCCTTCGGCGGCGCATACGGAAACAACAGGCCGTTCTACCCGGAGGGCGGGTCGGACCGCTTGCCGGAGCTGCTCGCCGAGGTAATAACCGAAAACGGCGGCGGGATAGTATTTAACGCCAGCCCCCGCAGCATAATAACCGACAAGGAAAAGGCTCTCGGGGTATCGCTGGACGGCAGGGACATTTTTGCCGACAACATCATAAGCTCAACCGGGATAGGCCATACCGTCCACTCGCTGGTCGGCAAGGAGAATTTCCCCCAAGGCTTCCTGACCTCCGTCGGATATTACAAGGAAGGCTTCCCGATGGCGAGCCTGTTCGTGGTCTTAAAGGGCGGGGTAACGCTGATCGACGGCGCGCGCCTGTACGCGAAGCTGCCGAAGAACTCCAGCGCGCTCTTCCGCGTTCTGAAGGACGGCAAGTTCCCCGAGAAGGGCGCCTACACCTTTACATGCTCAGGCCGGCCCAATTCAGGGAATGAAGGCGAGTTGACAGGTGTCGTCCGGTTCCTTGTGCCGAAAGGCCAGCCGGGCAGCACGGTGGAGAAGGCCGACATAGAGAACGAGGCGGGCAAGGCCGTCCGGGAGCTTGAGAGCCTCGTGCCGGGGTTGTCAGCGGACATCGTTCGGGCAAAGCTCCTTACCCCGTGGGACTTCGCGGAGCAGTTCGGCTTCCTCTCGGTATACACCCCGGTAGCCGATAGCGTCAATTATCCAAAACACGCAACCGAGCTGCCGCTGGCGGGGCTTTACTGCGTCGGCTCGACCGTCCAGCCCGCAGGCTCGTGCGCCGTTTCATCGATGTTCTCAGGCCGCGACTGCGCAAAGGCTATAATAAAGAAGGGCGTTTAAACTCTTGACTTGAGCCCGGCTGATTTGTCATTATTACAGAATTACTCCTTATTCTCACGGGGACGCCTATGAATTACTATAAGCAGTTTAAAAACTATACGATGACGCAGGTTGTGGATGCGATGGTCGGGATGCTGGGTAACAGCTCCGACGAAAACCTCATCCGCCTGACCTACCTTGCCGAAAAAATGGCGAAAAAAGACTATTACATCAGCACGATAAGGATGATAAGGGGGCTGTTCGAGCAGGGCCACCCGTCGCTTCAGGTGGCAAAGAAGATAATCCGCGAGACGCACCCCAATGTCCGAAAGAAGCTCGTCAACGCCTTCATAATCAACCAGGCGCTTCTCGGCACCAACAAGCGCAAGGCGTTCCAGGACGAGGGCGGCGGATTTTATCCTCCGGGGTTCTTCGTCATATCCCCAAGCATGAAATGCAACCTCAACTGCTTCGGATGCTACGCAGGAAGCTATAAGAAGACGGCCGAACTTACCTTCGGCGAGGTGGACAGCGTGCTGTCCCAGATGAAGGAGATGGGCGTGCATTTCTGCGTCGTCTCGGGCGGAGAGCCGTTTTTCCGCGAGGACCTGCTGGACATCTATGCCAAGCACAGCGATACGGCGTTCCTCGTGTTCACGCACGGCGGCCTGCTCGACGAGAAGATGGTCGCCCGCGTGGCCGAGCTTGGAAATGTCCTGCCCTGCATCAGCATCGAGGGCACCGAGGAGGAGACGGACGCTCGCCGCGGGCCGGGGCATTACCAGAAGGTGATGAAGGCGATGGACATGCTGAAGAGCGCCGGTGTGCTGTTCGGCTTCTCCTGCACGGCCACAAGCCGCAACATTGACGCGATCACCTCGCCCGAGTACATCGACCTGATGGTCGAGAAGGGCTGCACCCTCGGCTGGTTCTTCTCGTACATACCCATCGGCCGCGAGCCTAAGGTTGAGCTTATGCCAAGCCCGGAGCAGAGGGACAGGCTGCGCGAGTTCGTATGGAACACCCGCAACGAAAAGCCGATACTGCTTGCGGACTTCTGGAACGACGGCCATCTCGTTAACGGATGCCTCGCCGGGGGCCGCAGGTATTTCCATGTAAACGCGAACGGCGATGTCGAGCCGTGCGTCTTCTGCCACTTTGCCGTGGACAACATCAGGCAGTCCACGATAAAGCAGGCGCTGATGTCTCCGCTTTTCAGGAGCATCCGCGAGAAGGTAAAGTCCAACCCGAACCCGCTCAGGCCCTGCATTATAATAGACAACCCGGAGGTTTTGAGGGAGGTTGTTCTGGAGAGCGGGGCAAGGTTTACACACGAGGGCGCGGAGAAGGTATTGACAGACCTTGCGCCGCATCTGGACGCATATTCGGACTGCTACGCAAAGTTTGGGGACTCGGCCTGGAAAAAAGTACAGGCTGAAAGGGAAGCAAAGGCTGAAATGGAAAACGCCGGGGCTTCCCGTTAGGAAACTCCGGCGCTTTTTGGTAAGAAGTGGTGCCGAGACGCAGAATCGAACTGCGGACACGAGACTTTTCAGGCCTCTGCTCTACCAGCTGAGCTATCTCGGCACAACCGAGGGCTAAAAATAGCAAAACAGACGGTCTCTTGTCAAGCGTAATTTTATAAATTTTAGCTCGGGCAGCGCCTGCACAACCGGAATTGCCGCTTACAACCTGCTGTAACGAGGGATAATTGAAGACCGCTTCAAACTGGCCGCAGTCGCTTAAAGACGCGCCCTTCCGGTTCTGTCCGGGATGCAGCCACGGCACCCTTCACAGGATAATAGCCGAGTGCATCGACGAGCTTGGGATGCGCGAGAACACCATCGGGATAGCCCCGGTCGGCTGCGCCGTGTTCGCATACGATTACTTTAATTTCGATGTCCTCGAAGTTGCGCACGGCAGGCCTCCGGCGGCCTGTACCGGCATGAAAAGGGTACTTCCCGACAGGCTGATATTCAGTTATCAGGGCGACGGAGACTTAGCCGCGATAGGCACGGCCGAGATAATACACGCCGCGAACAGGGGCGAGAACTTTACAGTAATATTCGTCAATAACGCCACTTACGGCATGACCGGCGGCCAGCTTGCACCGACTACGCTTGTCGGCCAGAAGACGACCACAACGCCAAAAGGCAGGTCGGCCAAGGAATACGGCCATCCACTGCGCGTGGCCGAGATGCTCGCGACCCTTAAATCCCCTTATTATATCGAGCGCACCTCCATGGATTCGGGCAAGGATATTTTGAAGACCCGTAAGGCCATCAAGAAGGCCTTCCAGTATCAGCTCGACGGCAAGGGGTTTACGTTCGTCGAGGTGCTGTCTCTCTGTCCGACCAACTTGGGCATGGAGCCGCTCAAGGCGGCTGAGTGGGTTGCCGGGCCGATGAAGGCCGTATTCCCGACCGGGGTCTTTAAGGACCACGGCGTAAATATTAAAGCAGGTTGTTAACTACAGGGTTATAATGTCTTGTAATGATATGATATTTGCCGGGTCTGGCGGTCAGGGTGTCCTGCTGGCTGGAAAGCTCCTCGCATGGGCCGGGATGCTGGGCGGCAAGCAGGTGACCTGCTTCCCGTCCTACGGCGCGGAGATGCGGGGCGGGACCGCCAACTGCACGGTAATTATATCGGACGAGGAGATAGGCTCGCCGGTAGTGGATTCGGTCAAGGCCCTCGTCGCCTTTAACCAGGCCTCGGCCGAGAAGTTTGCGCATAAAATTTCCCGGGGCGGGATAATGGTCGTCAACTCGTCTCTTGTGAAGAACGAGGTCAAGCGGGCAGGGGTGAAGGTGATAAAAGTCCCGGCGAACGATGTTGCGGAAGGTCTGGGCAATGCGCGTGCGGTGAATATGGTGATGCTCGGGGCATACCTCGGGGCGACCGGGGTTGTCAGTCTGTTGGATGTAGCGAAGGCGATGGAGGATTCCCTGCCCGCGCGTAACAAGGCGCTGCTTCCCATAAACATGGCGGCGCTGAAGAAGGGTTTTGAAATGGTGAGTAAATGATACGCCGTGCACGGATAGCGGACGTAAAAGAAATAAAGGACCTTGTAAACACCTACGCCGAAAGGGGCGAGATGCTGCCCCGCGCGCTTGGCGAGCTTTACGACAGCCTGCGCGACTTCCTCGTCTACGAAAAGGACGGCAGGGTCGTCGGAGTGGCGGCCATACATGTCGGCTGGGAAGGCCTTGCCGAACTGCGCTCGGTAGCCGTCGCCCCGGCATTGAAGGGCCAGGGCGTAGGCCGGGAGCTTGTCGCGGCCTGCGTCAAGGACGCCGTGGAGCTTGGGGTCAGCGAGGTCTTTGTGCTTACTTATGTCCCGGATTTCTTCCAGAAGCTGGGTTTCAGTATCACGGAGCGGGACGAGCTGCCCCAGAAGATATGGACGGAGTGCCGGAACAAGTGCGTCAAATACCCGGACGCCTGCAACGAGACGGCCATGATAATGCCGGTAGGGTAACTTAAATGAGAGCCGGAGTTTATCTCCACATCCCATTCTGCCTCAGGAAATGCCATTACTGCTCTTTTAATTCCATCCCTTACGACGAAAAGACGGCCGAAAGATATGCCGGGGCCATCCGGGCCGAAATAGCCTCCAGCAGGATAGCCTTCGAGGCGGCTACCCTGTACATAGGCGGAGGCACTCCCACCGTCCTGCCGCAGGATACTCTGCTGTCCATCGTCCGCGCTGCGCGCGACAAATTCAAAATAAAACAAGGGATTGAGGCTACAATCGAGGCCAACCCCGGCACCGTCGGGGGGCTCGACATCCCGGCGATTGTCGAGGCCGGTATAAACCGGGTAAGCCTCGGGGTCCAGTCTTTCAACCCTGCCGAACAGAAGCTTATGGGCCGCGCGCACGGCGTCCAAGAGGTGGAAAGCTCGTTTGCGAGGCTTAGGGAAGGCGGGATAGACAACATCAGCCTCGACCTCATCTACTCGCTGCCGGGCCAGGACATTGCTTCCTGGCGGGCGTCGCTTGGGCGGGCGGCCGACTTAAAACCGTCACATATCTCGCTTTACGACCTCTCGATAGACGAAGGCACGGTCTTTTACTCGGAATTCAAGGCTGGCCGCATCATGCCGCCGCCGGAGGAGGTCCAGGTCGATATGTACCTTCAAGCGGTCGAGTTTCTGGAATCGGAGGGTTACATACGGTACGAGATTTCCAACTTTGCCCTGCCTGGCCGGGAATGTCAGCATAACCTGGATTACTGGTCGGCCGGGGACTTCATAGGCTTTGGCGCGGGCGCGCATTCGTACGCCGGAGGGGCGCACTGGGCCGATATTTCAAACATAAACGATTATATTGACGCAGTTTACGGCGGCGGGCAGCCTTCAGACACCCGCGAAGAGCTGTCATCCGCCGAGCGTGAACGCGAATACCTGATGCTTGGCCTGAGGAAGGCGGGAGGCTTTCGGGTAGACGAGTACGCGGCCCGTTTCGGGAGGGATTTCATGGCCGCCCACGGGCGGACATTCGAGCGGCTCGCAAGGACCGGCTATATGGAGTTTTCCGGCGGGAACGCGAGGCTGACTCTGGCCGGCATATTGGCCTCAAACAGGGTTATGGCCGAGTTTTTCTGAAGCATTTTTTTTGTTTACAGGTTTCGGGCTTGATGTTATATTAGAGCACATTTTTCAAGCCACATGCGAGGGGAAAGCTTTGCGCCTTAAATCCTTTACAAAACTTCTGGTTGTGTTCGCCGTATGCCTCGTCCCGGTATTAGCTTTCGCGGAAGAGGCCGTCAAGATAACCGACATCCTCGTCGAAGGCAGCAAGAAGATAGAGGCGGAAACCATACGCTCCAAGATGACCGTAAAACCCGGAGACGCGTTTTCGCCGTCGAGAATCAGGAGCGATGTAAGCGCCATATATAAAATGGGCTATTTCGACGACGTCAAGGTCGAGGCCGAGGGTTATGCCGGGGGCATAAGGCTTACCATCGTTGTCACCGAGCGGCCGATACTCACTTCCTACTCGTTCGAAGGCAACAAGGAGCTTGATTCCCAGAAACTCCGCGAGAAGGTCAACCTTACGGCCTATTCCGTCTACAACCCCACCTTAGTCCAGGAAAATGTCCAGAAGCTAAAGATATTCTATCAGGACGAGGGTTATTACAACGCCGAGATTACCCCCATAATCAAAAGAACCTCCCCGAAGGAAATAAAAGTTATCTTCGCCATTAAAGAGGGCGACAGGGTCGTAATAAGCAAGGTGCTCTTTACCGGCAACGACAAGATTAGCAGCCGGAAGCTCCGCAAGGTAATGGAGACCAAGGAGCATACCTTCATCTGGTCGTGGCTTACCAAGTCCGGCACTTACAAGCTCAACGAGTTCAACCAGGACATGGAGCGGATAAGGGGCCTGTATTACAACAACGGCTACCTGAATGTGAAAATAGACGAGCCGGTAATAATCCTTGACGACAAGAAAAAGGGCCTGACCATAACGATACCCGTCCATGAGGGCGACCAGTTCCGCCTGCGCGATATAAAGGTAGTCGGGAACAAAATATTTTCCGAGAAGGAGCTTATCGACAGCATAGCGTCGAAGCCCGGCCAGATAATGAACCGGGACCAGATCCGTACAGACATAATTACCCTTACCGACCTTTACGGGTCGAAGGGCTATGCCTTCGCGTCGATATCCCCGATTATAAATACGGACAACGAGAAGAAGGCCGCCGACATCACGATGGATGTGAGCGAGGGCGACAAGATATTCGTCAGCCGCATCAATATCTCCGGCAATGTAAAAACCCGCGACAAGGTCATCAGGCGTGAGCTTAAGTTCAATGAGGGCGAGATTTACGATACGACTTCCCTCAAGCGCAGCTACGAGAGGCTGCATGCCCTTGAATATTTCGAGGACATGGAGATAACCCCGCAGAGGCGTACGGACAATCCCGACAAGGTAGACCTGGCGGTCACCGTCAAGGAGAAGTCGACGGGCTCGTTCAGTATCGGCGGCGGCTACAGCACCATCGACAGCCTCGTCGGCCTTGGCGAAGTCACCCAGAACAATTTCCTCGGCCGGGGCCAGCAGCTTCGGGTCAAGGGCGAAATAGGCTCGAAACGCCAGAACTATGTGGTGAGCTTTACCGAGCCCTGGCTTATGGACAAGCCGATATCCCTGAGGGTGGACCTCTATAAAGAGGAGAGGGATTACAGCGGCTACAAGAAGCGTTCGACCGGCGGCGGCCTGACCCTTGGCAAGCGCTTCTGGGAGTATTATGGAATAAACGGGTCGTACAACTACTCGGACGAGCGATATTTCGATGTCCTCACTGATATCAAGGAGGCTTTCGGAGATACTCTAAAACTGCACACCACGAGCAA
>DASXVI010000088.1:0-2440 GCA_036504315.1 Nitrospirota bacterium | reverse complement strand
GCCGTAGTTTAAGATGTCCTCGACATTGCCGAGCGCGACACCGCCCTTTGGGCCTACATTGCCTAATCCCTGGGTCCCCATTCAAGGACTTTCTTTTTCCAAATGTAGACAAGCCCGGCAAAGAGCGCGATTATGAACACCGAGATATAGGCGTAGCCGCGCCAGCCGAGCAGGTCGAATGCGACCGCCCAGGAATATACGAATACCGATTCGAGGTCGAATACGATAAAAAATATTGCGACGAGGTAAAACTGTACGGGGAGGCGGTGGCGCGTCTGGCCGGTAGGGATAATGCCGGATTCGTAAGGGCGGAGCTGTTCCTGCGTGCGGCGTCTGGAACCCGGCCACCAGGACAGGAACATCAGGACGCCGACTATTATAAGGACGAGGGCGGTGTATATGCCCAGGCCCGCAAGTTCGACCGGGTCCGCCGGTTTCTCGCCCGCAAGCTGTCCTGCCACTGCCGGAAGTGTAATGAGATAGAACATAATTGTTCCTGCATCCCGGGTTATTGGTAATTATTAAAATTTACAGGCAGGAAGATGCTTTGTCAATGATTGAACGGTGTTTTTTGGCTGGCCCCAAAGAAAGGGCCAGCCGTTGGTACCAGTTTACTTCATATATGTTTCGAGGGTCGACCACAGCTCAGGCGCGTATTTTACGGCCTCGACGAAATGCTCCTCGGCGAGGTTGGCGTAACCCATGTCGATGTATTTCTTGCCGAGGTCCTGACGGATATAACCGTATATAGTGACGGCCTTCTGTTCGTCCAGGTCTTCCGAGATTGTCGGCTCCGGCAGCCCCCGGGTGACGAGATAGCGCCAGATGCGGAGGTTATCCTCGACATAACGGGCCTTGTCGAGTTTCCGGTAAGTGATGCCGTAAGGAAATACCTCAGAAGGCATATTTACCGAGTAGCGCGAGGAATAGTCGAAGGTCATGGGCCGCTCCGGGTTCATACTCGCTATCTGGCTGATAAATTCGGCCGGGTCGCGGTAGTCCTCCGGGACGGAGAGCAGCTGCTCTATGCCCTTTATGCCGTTGTAGTCGCGCAGTTTCTTGTAGTCCGCCATGGCGGACTTGCCGCCTGCTTCGTCCGGCGAGCGCCTGAGCGACTTCAGGAACCAGTCGAGCGGCAGGTGCGGGGTGTGCACCAGCAATACATCGGGCCTTTTCTGCTCGACATCCTGCAGGTACCACATCGGGAACGCGCCCGAGTCTCCCCATGTGAAAAGCACCGCAAATTCCGGCGAGAAAGTCAGCTCGGCGTTGCCCATGTCGTAGGCGATGAAGTTGGCGCTCCTGTCGTTCTTCCAGTAATTGGCCTTTAGCTCGTTTACCGGGAACAGTACCATCAAAAGGATGAACAGGACAAGGTATGCGGCCTTGGCCGTTTTTCCGGCGCGGTTAAACAGGTACCAGCCTGCATAGGTTATCATACCCGCCGCAACCAGGATAAATACAAAGTAGAGCGCGGGCGGGTACGATATCCCGGCAAAGAACATCCTCTCGGCTGAGGCGTGATAGCCGAGGCTCTTTTTTATGAAGCCCATCGGCACGCCCCCCAGGAGTATCAGCGGGATGGTAAGGCCGATGGCAAGCGGGCCCGCGAACTTTGTTGTGAGGACAAGCCATACCGCGCCGCCCATCAGTACGCACAGCATGATGTAGACCGGGATGTAGAACTGCTCCAGCAGGAATATGTTCTCCATGACCGGGTTTCCCATTACGACGATAACGAGCGTCATGAACATGCAGCCGAATACGAGGGTCACGCCGGTCCGCCAGTCGTTCTTTATGTGCGCCCAGATGCCGAGCAGGATGACCGGCACCGCCGCCCAGGTGAACTCTCGCACGACATCGAAGCTCTGAAGCTGCGCCCACAAGAGCGGTAAGCTCCTCGCGCCTCCGACGGTCGGATAACCCTCGCGGTTGTAAACCCACTTGAAGCTGGCCCAGTCGGTCGCCACGCCCCAGTTAATCAGCGGGTCCTGCGATGCGCGCAGAGGGAGGTGCATGATTATCGAGTGTCCGAACAAGAAGAAGAACGCGGCGATTATGAAGGTGCGGAGGTTGAGGCCTGCCAAGAGCGAGGCGGCCGTTATGTTTTCCTTCGGCGCATCGCAGAAGACCCTCCAGTCCACAAGGGCTATGAACAGGAAATAGACCGGGAACAGCACGAACTGCGAGATATGCACCACCCCGGCGATGCCGCAGATGAAGGCTATTACATAGAGGTACGAGAGCGAGTGGCTGCCGCCCTTGTCGCCTTCCTCGATTCGCGCCTTCCTCCAGCGGATGAGCAGCATTATTATGCAGGACACTATGAAGGCGTTGAGGGTGTAGAACTTCGATACGACCCCCCATGCCCAGTTCGTGTACGAGAAACCGAACGCGAACGCGCCGAATATGCCGGAAAGCTCCGGGACGCCGACGCCCT
>DASXVI010000087.1:0-1533 GCA_036504315.1 Nitrospirota bacterium | reverse complement strand
GGAGCGGAAGGGCGGCACGCCCACCGTCCCGACGGAGGCGAGCAGGGAGCTCTGGAACCATCCGCGGTGCTGGTCGCTTCCCTCCAGGTAGAGGTCGGCAGGCCAGGCCAGGCCGGGACGCCTCTTGAGCACCGCGGCCTGAGAAACGCCGGAGTCGAACCAGACATCGAGGATGTCGGTCTCTTTCTCAAACCCCATGGAGCCGCAGTTCGGGCAGATGGTGCTGGGCGGCATCAACTCCTTGTTCTTGAGGGTAAACCATATGTCCGCGCCTTCTTTTTCCATCTTGTCGGCGACGAAATCGACGAGGCTCTGGTCCATCATCAGCTCGTTGCAGGATTTGCACTTGAATATCGCGATAGGCACACCCCAGGCGCGCTGGCGCGAGATGCACCAGTCGGGCCGGTTCTCGACCATCCCGCGTATCCTGTCCTTGCCCCACTTCGGTATCCAGTTTACGCCGTCCTCTATGAAGCCAAGCGCCTTCTTGCGGAGGCCGTTCTTCTCCATCGAGATGAACCACTGCTCCGTAGCGCGGAAGAGTATGGGGCTTTTGCACCGCCAGCAGTGCGGGTAGCTGTGCTCAAACATTGTTTTTCCCAGTAGCGCGCCGACCGAATCCAGTTTCTCTATGATCGGCTCGTTAGCCTTGAATACATGCATCCCGGCAAAGTCCTCTATAGCGGCGATGAACTTGCCGTGGTCGTCCACCGGGTTATAGATATCGAGCCCGTAGCGGAGGCCTATTTCGTAGTCCTCCTGGCCGTGGCCCGGAGCGGTATGTACGATGCCCGTACCGGCTTCGAGCGTAACATGCTCGCCGACCAGCACCGGAGAAAGCCTGTTTATAAACGGATGTCTGAAGTTTATCCCTTCAAGCTCGGAACCCTTGAGCGTGAGAAGGGTCTCGTAGCTATCGAAACCGAATTTTTTGACCGCCGAGTCCGCAAGCTCCTTCGCGAGGATTAAAAGCTGGCCGCCCGCATTTGCGAGGATGTACTCGAAATCCGGGTGCGCGGACAGCGCGAGGTTCGCCGGAAGCGTCCACGGGGTCGTCGTCCAGATGACCGCGGAGGCGGGCTTGCCCTTTGCGGCCTCCCTGATTTTGCGGACCGTCTCGGACGCGGCAGGGTTCTTGCCGGCAAAATCAGCCAGGCTACCGTCCATTTCAAATTTGACGAACACCGACGGCGAGGTATGGTCGGCGTACTCGACCTCGGCCTCTGCGAGCGCCGTTACGCAGGAGGCGCACCAGTGTATGGGCTTCTTGCCCTTGTACACGCCGCCGTTGCCGACGAACTTGCCGAACTCGCGGACGATGGAGGCCTCGTACCCGTAATTCATGGTCAGGTAAGGGTTTCCCCAGTCGCCCAGTATGCCAAGCCTCTTGAACTCCTCGCGCTGGATATCCACGAACTTGGCGGCGTACTCGCGGCAGTGCCTGCGGAACTCTCCCGCGGACATCTCTTCCTTTTTGCCCTTCAGGTCCTTGTCCACCTGAAGCTCAATCGGAAGGCCGTGGCAGTCCCAGCC
>DASXVI010000086.1:0-3595 GCA_036504315.1 Nitrospirota bacterium | reverse complement strand
AACCAGCACGGGCACGGCGAGGGTCAGCCAGATGATGCTTGGCCAAAAGAACTCCATCTTAATGCCTCCCGTGGCGCGCCTTGCGCCTGAAGTAACGCATTAGCGGCATAATCGGAGAGCTTCCCGTCCAGAGCCTTACCGGCTCGGCGTGCAGGGACTTGCATAGCGCGGTGACGGTGGACTCGGACTTCTCCGCGTGCTCGTCGAACGCCTTGCGGAACGCACTTGAAGAGGTATCGATATACGCCGCCTCGCCGGTCTCAGGGTCGGCAAAGCGGACAAGCCCGGCATCCGGCATATCAAGCTCGCGCCTGTCGCGCAGCACCACCGGGACGAGTTCGTGCCTCTTTGCCGCGGCGCGCATACCCTTTGAGCCGTCGGAATCCTCGGCGCCCGCGAAGTCCGACACCCAGAACAGCGTGGCGCGGTGCTTGACGGTCTTCATAAGGGTCGCAGCCGCGAGGTGGTGGTTTGTGCCTTTGCCTGCGGGAGTAAAAGAGGAGAGGTCGGCGAGCAGCCGCATCACATGGCGCTTGCCTTTCCTGGGCGGGACGAAAAGCTCGACTTTGTCCGTATATGCGAGCAGCCCGACGCGGTCGTTGTTCTTGACCGCAAGCAGCGCGGCGGCGGCGCAGAAGTCTACCGCAAGCTCGCGTTTTGTCTGGGTGGTCGTGCCGAACCCCGTAGAACCGGACAAATCCACGGCGAGCATAACCGTCAGGTCGCGCTCCTCCATGAAGGTCTTCATATACGCCTGGCCCATCCTGGCCGTGACATTCCAGTCGATGGCCCGGACGTCGTCGCCCTCGAAGTATTCGCGTACCTCGGTAAACTCGATGCCACGGCCCTTGAAGGCGGACAGGTAGCCTCCGGCCACCGCGCCTTCCACAAGCCGCGAGGTCTTCAGCTCCAGCCGTTTTATTTTTTTCAGGATTTCTTTTGATATCATAGCCGTTTCTCGATTATATGCCTTTTCCCTTTGTGAGTCAATCGATTGGGCCATAAATTCAACCGCTCTTACTTTAGCATTTTAATCTTATGCTATACTATCATAAGCATTCCATGAGGCCAATAATCATGTTTATTTTCCATAGGATAGCAGGACGGCCCATTCTGGTGGCGGTATCCGCCGTACTCATCCTTCTTGCGGCCTTCGCGCAAGCGGAGGTAAAGCCTTCCGGCTTCGGGATGCCGTCGGACCCACAGGACCAACTCCTTAAGGAAATCGGCGTGGACGAGCACCTGGGCGCGGTCCTCCCGCTGGACCTCCGTTTCCTCGACCAGAACAACCGGCAGGTTACCCTGCGCGACTATTTCCACGGCAGCCCCATCCTGCTCTCGCTTAATTATTATAAATGCCCGATGCTCTGCCCCATGACCTTCCGCAACCTCTCCGAGACAATCGGCGAGATGAAGGGGTTTACCCTGGGCCGGGATTTCAAGGTGGTTACTGTGAGCTTCAACCCGGACGAGAAACAGGAAACTGCAAAGGAAAAGTCCGCCGAGACATACGCGATGCTGAAGACAAAGGAGCCGGACCCGTCCCTCGTGTGGCCTTTTCTGCGGGGCAACAAGCCCGAGATAGACAAAGTAACCAGGGCCGTCGGCTACCGGTATAAAAAGACCGACGAAGTAAACTTCGCGCACCCGACCGTCCTGATTGTCCTGTCGCCGGAGGGCAAGGTAACCCGCTACCTTTATGGCATAAAGCACGACCCGATGAACCTGCGGCTTGCGATAATCGAGGCGGCAAAGGGCAGGGTCGGACAGTCCCAGGCGCTGAACACTATCCTGCTCTACTGCTTCCATTACGACCCGGCGGGCCGGAAGTACGCCCTCGCCGCGACCCGCATCATGGCCGGCGCAGGTGCGCTGACCGTCATGCTGCTGGGCGGCCTTATATTGTTCCTGCGGTTCAAGGGGCGCGCAGGCGCAAAGGAGGGCGGCCCCAAATGACTTTCCCGGGGACACACGAGTCGGCCTCGGCCATAGCCGCGCAGTCCGATTCCGTATTCATATTCATTTTAATCATCGCGGCATTCTTCTTCGTATTGACGCAGGGTTTCCTCATCTATTTCGCGATGAGGTACAGGCACAAAAAGGGCGAGGAGCGCGAGACGCCGGATATAAGGTCGAACCTCTTCCTCGAAACATTCTGGATTGCGATACCAACCCTGCTGGTGTTAGCGATATTCGCATACGGCTTCGTGGTATACAAAAAGATCGTCGCGCCTCTCCCCAACGCGATGGAGGTCGGGGTAGTAGCCCGCCAGTGGATGTGGGAGTTCAAGTACCCGGACGGAAAGACCTCGGTAAACGAACTGCGCCTGCCGGTGGGCAAGCCGGTAAAACTGACGATGACCTCGCCCGATGTAATCCACAGCCTTTACCTGCCGGACTTCAGGATAAAACAGGACATCGTCCCGGGCCGTTATACGACGATGTACCTCCAGCCCGACAGGATTGGCCGGTTCCAGATATTCTGCGCGGAGTACTGCGGCACCGGCCATTCACAGATGCTCGCGACCCTGGTGGTGGAAAAACAGGGAGAGTACGACGAATGGGTAAAGGGCGGCGGAGAGGCACACAAGGGCGAAGCCCCGCTTGAGAAGGGCAAGGAGCTTTTCGCGCGCTCCGGCTGCGCCGCCTGCCACAGCATCAATGGCAAGCCCGGGGTCGGCCCCACGCTTAAGGGCCTGTTCGGCAGCCAGGTTAAGCTGTCCGACGGCAGGACTGTTACGGCGGATGAGGACTATATAAGGGAGTCGATAGTGGACCCGAACGCGAAGGTGGTTGCAGGCTTCCAGCCGGTGATGCCTACCTTTAAGGGCACTCTGAAGCAGGACGATATTTCGGCCCTGATAACATATATAAAGACGCTTAAATAGGTTCCTGATGGCGCACAAAACTATGCATAACGATACGCAGGAAAGCTACCTCGACAAGAAGGGCTGGCGGTCGTGGCTATACACGCTCGACCACAAGCGCATCGGGGTGATGTACCTGTGGACGACTCTGATATTCTTTTTCGCGGGCGGATTCCTGGGCCTTCTCATCCGGCTCCAGCTTCTGACGCCCAACGCCCTTTTCTTCTCGAACCAGCGCTACAACGAGATATTCACGATGCACGGGGTATTGATGATTTTCCTGTTCATCATACCCGCCATACCCGCGTCCTTCGGCAACTTTTTCCTGCCGATTATGCTCGGCGCGCGCGATGTCGCGTTCCCGAGGCTGAACCTTCTGAGCTACTGGCTGTTCGTCGCCGGGACAATCGTAGTGGTCGGTTCACTATTCGCCCCGATGGACACCGGCTGGACTTTTTATACGCCGTATTCAGCAAGGACCGGCGCGGCCGTGACGGTACTCGCGGGCGGCCTCTTTCTGGTCGGGCTGTCGTCCATTTTCACCGGCATCAATTTCATCGTCACGACCCACACCATGCGCTGCCCCGGCATGACCTGGTTCCGCATGCCGCTGTTCATCTGGGGCGTTTACTCGACCAGCATAATCAATGTGCTCGCAACGCCGGTCGTCGGCGTAACCTTCCTCCTGCTCGTCGCGGAGCGGCTGTTCGGAGTGGGGTTCTTCGACC
>DASXVI010000085.1:0-4163 GCA_036504315.1 Nitrospirota bacterium | reverse complement strand
CGAATATACTCAATGTTCCGCTTGTGGGCAGCCTAATCATGGGCTATCAGGTAAGTTCGATAACCAGGACGCTGGCCACGATACTGTCGGGCGGCATACCGATTATCCAGGCGCTCGAGATGGTTGCGCGTTCCATCACCAACCGCGAAATCTCGGACAAGCTCTACGATGTCCAGGAGAGGGTCCGTCAGGGCACGAGCCTTGCCGACGCCATCGAGAAGACCGATATCATGCCTCCCATGACGATAAGGATGATAGAGGTCGGCGAGGCCACGGGCGCCCTCGAAATAATGCTCGACGACATATCCAATTTTTACGAAGAGGAAGTCAATGTCAAGGTGCAGAGGCTGACCAACCTGATAGAGCCCATAATAATGCTCACGATGGGCCTTGTAGTCGGCAGCATAGTAATAGTAATGTACCTGCCTATCTTTGAACTGGCGGGCGCCGTTAAATAGCAAAAGGAAGATTGATGGACCAGACAGCAGTGGAAGGGGCGGTTATCCTGATAGTGGACGACGAGAGGGACATCCTCACCGTCACCGCCAAAATACTTGAACGCGAACACTACACGACGCTATCCGCCGGCAACGGGATCGAGGCGCTCGACAAGGTGCGTGAGAACGCGCCCGACCTCGTGCTGCTCGACTATATGATGCCAGGGATGAACGGGCTGGACGTGCTCAAAGAGATAAAAAAAATCAGGCCCGAGACGGAAGTCGTGATGGTAACCGGCCGGGGCAGCGAGACTACCGCCGCCGATTCGATCAAGATGGGCGCGGCCGAATATGTGATGAAACCCTACGACAGGGACGGCCTCGTCAGCGTCGTCAAGAGGGTCCTTGCGGAGAGGCGCGAGAAGCTCGAAGCCGAACAGCAGGAGATGGCGCACTTAGCCAGGATGGTCGGCAAACAGCGGCTCGGCGATATCCTGATAACAAAGGGTTTCGCGAGCTTCCAGGATATAAGCGACAGCGTGGACAGGGCCGAGAAGGCAGGCAAGAGGCTGGGCCAGGTACTTCTGGAGGACGGGGTTATATCCGAAGAGCAGTTGTCGAGGACGCTTGCCTACCAGCACGGCGTCAAGTTCGTCAACCTGTTCAACTTCCACATAGAGACGCGCTTCTTCGAGGCTATACCCTACGAGTTGATGGAGCGTTACCAGTTCGTGCCGTACCAGGAAGAGGGCGGTAGGCTCGTCATAGCGCTCGCCGACCCGACGAACATCATAATGGTGGATGAGCTGGAGCTTCTGCTGAACCGCCCGCTTAACATCTGCGTGGCGACCCGCTCATCCATCTCCGAGGCGCTCAAGAGGAGCGAGGGCTCCCAGAGGGTCCTCAAAGAGGTCACGGACGAGTTCAAGCTCCACCTTGTGAAGGAGACCGACGAGGGCGAGGAGACGCTCTCGATGGACCGCCTCGGCGAAGAGGCGAGCCCGATCATCAAGCTCGTCGATACGATACTCTTCTCAGCGGTACAGAAGCGCGCGAGCGACATACATATCGAGTCCGACGAAAAGCACGTAATAGTAAAGTGCAGGATAGACGGCGTGCTCTACCAGGCGATGGACCCGATAGACTCCCGTTTCCACAGCACCATCATATCGCGAATAAAAATCATGTCCGAGCTGGACATCGCCGAAAAGAGGATACCTCAGGACGGCCGCTTCAAGATAAAGTTCAAAGACAAGAAGATCGACTTCCGCGTCTCGATCATGCCGTCGGTCTTCGGTGAAGACGTAGTCATAAGGATACTGGACAAGGAGTCCATCACCGCCGACCTTCACGAGCTGCGGCTCGACAGGCTGGGGTACGACGAGAACGACCTGAGGAGGTTCCGGCTTGCCATCGCGGAGCCTTACGGGATGGTGCTGGTCACCGGGCCGACTGGCTCCGGCAAGACGACCACGCTTTATGCCGCCCTCAGCGAAATAAATACATCCGAGGACAAGATAATCACCATCGAAGACCCGGTCGAGTACCAGCTTCCGGGCGTGGTGCAGATACCGGTCAACGAGAAGAAGGGCCTGACCTTCGCGCGCGGCCTGCGCTCGATACTCAGGCACGACCCGGACAAGATACTGGTCGGCGAGATACGCGATTCCGAGACGGCGCAGATTGCGGTCCAGTCGGCGCTTACGGGCCACCTGGTCTTTACCACCGTCCATGCGAACACCGCGTTTGACGTCATCGGCCGTTTCACGAACATGGGTGTCGAGCCTTACAACTTCGTCAGCTCGCTCAACTGCATACTTGCCCAGAGGCTTATCCGCGGGATATGCCCCAACTGCAAGAGCGCGGTCCAGGTGACCCGCCAGCAGCTCGAGGCCGCCGCGATAGATTATGATGAGGCCATGAGGGCCGGGGCCACTTTCTTCGAGGGCAAGGGCTGTCAGGAATGCAACGGCACGGGGTACAAGGGCAGGCAGGCAATAACGGAGTTTCTGGATTTGACCGACAGGATACGCGAAATGATCCTCGACAGGAGGCCCAACTCGGAGTTGAACCGGGCCGCGCGCGAGGAAGGCATGTCTACGCTCAGGCAGTCGGCTATCAAAAAAGTGCTTGCCGGCGTGACGACCATCAGGGAAATTAACAGGGTAACCTTCGTGGAGCGCTGATGTTCGGAATTTTAGACAGAAGGCCGGGTGTGGGGCTGGAACTGGGCCAGAGGATGGTAAGGGCCGCCGCCGTAAAGAAGGGTCGGGACGCATTCACCCTCGAATGGACGGCCGAGGGCATCGTGCCACCGGGGATGCTGGTGGATTCCTTTACCGAGCCGAATATCCCGGATATCAAGGCTTTCTCGGACCTGCTGCGGGAGTTGTTCGCGCGGGCCAGAAGGTCGGGAGCCCGGATAAATGTGGCCTTGCCGGATTATGTATCCAGGATAACCATAATGGATTTCGACAACCTGCCTGCCAAAAAGGCGGATGTCGACCAGATGATAAAATGGCGGCTCAAGAAGGTCACGCCGTTCGATATCGAGCTGGCGTCGTTGAGGTCGCAGTATCTGGGCAAGTTCGCGGGCAAGGAAAAAGACCAGCACCGCTTTCTCATAAGCACGATAAAGACAGATATTATCGAGGAATACGAGCAGGCGGTGAAGGCCGCCGGGCTGAAGCCCGAGGGTTTGGGGCTCAGTTCGTTTTCGATATGGAACCTGTACCACGACTTCATACTGAACGAGGCAGGCGGGCAGGGTAATTTTGCCCTGATGAACCTGATAGGGGGGAAGCTGACCGTCATGGTGTTTGACAGGGGCGTCCCGCATTTTCTGAGGCTTAAGGACCTCGGCAAGGCGGACGGGGCCCAGGCCCTCAATGCCGATGTGAACCGCGTCATGCGCGAGCTGTCGGCGTCCCTGACATACTACAGGGAGAATTTCGCCGATACCCCGGTTGCCAGGGTTTATATAACCGGGGACGACGGCGGGTTGAAGGATTTGTCGGTAAAGATAAGGGAGAACACCCCGATAGACGCGCGCGTCCTCGATATTGAGAAGGTAGTCAAAAGCGGTAAAGCGCCTGTGGGCGCGTTGCTGCTTTCCTATAGCGCCGCTTGCGGCGCGGCAACGGAGTAAAGCGATGCGCGTAACCATAAATTTCGCATCGAAAGAGTTCATAATATACAGGAGGGCCTATGCCGTCCTGGCCGTCCTCCTCGCCTGCCTCGTGGGGCTTACAGCCGCAAACTGGAGTGCCTATGCGGACAATGCCGGCCGGACCTCCGCTTATGAGTCCCGTATGGCCCAGTTGAAGGCCCGTCAGGCCGAAGCGTCGGCCAAGCTCGCCCAGGCCGTAAGGCTTGCGGACAGGAAGGATGTTGACGCGGCGCTCAGGCAGGCCCAGTTCGCCAACGCGGCCATAGCCAAAAAGGCGTTCTCGTGGACCGCATTTTTAAACAGGCTCGAAGATGTCGTGCCGGAAGGCGTGGCAATAAAGAGCATATCGCCGAATTTTGAGAGCCTTTCAATCGATATTTCCGGCACCGCGACCAACATGGACAGGTTGACTGAATTTCTGACCAGGCTGACAAGGTCCCAATATTTCGAGGACCTTCCGCCGAGCTTCCAGACGACCGATACGCTTATCGACAAGGATATCGGTAAAAGCATACAGACATTCAGCCTTAAGGTGCAGTATATACCTGGAGGGCAGG
>DASXVI010000084.1:0-1705 GCA_036504315.1 Nitrospirota bacterium | reverse complement strand
CCTTCGTAAAGGAGCGGGGCGGCGGCCTTCACGAATTTCGGCGGCTCTTTCAGGCATACCCCGCAGGGGTGGTCCTCACCGCTCCCGAAGGTATACGGCAAGCCGCATTCCGTGCAGCGTCTACCTATCCGCACGGCGGTGGAAAGACAGCCCGCGCAGAACAACTTTTCATCAATCCGCAGCCCGCCCCCGCACGACCTGCACACGGCGGGGAAGACCACCCGCAGAAGCCTCTCTAAAAGGCGCGCGCTCAACTCTTTATTATCAGGCTACGGCCGGTCATCTCTTCCGGCTTTGCAAGCCCCATTATATCGAGCATCGTCGGCGCGATGTCCGCGAGTATGCCGTGCGGCTCAAGCCTCAACCCGGCCCTGGTTATGATGAACGGGACGGGGTTCGAGGTATGGGCCGTATGCGGCGCGTGTGTCGCGTTGTCGTACATCTTTTCGCAGTTGCCGTGGTCGGCGGTTACCAGCGCGACGCCTCCGGCGGCAAGTATCGCCGGTACTATCCGCGAGAGGCATCCGTCCACGACCTCGCAGGCGCGTACCGCCGCCTCCATGATGCCGGTATGGCCCACCATGTCGGGGTTTGCGTAATTTAAAACGATGACATCGTATTTGCCAGACGCTATCCTGCCCAGCAGCTCGTCGGTGACGGCGGGTGCGCTCATCTCCGGTTTAAGGTCGTATGTCGCGACTTCCTTCGGGGACGGTATCAGCACCCTGTCCTCTCCGGGAAACGGCTTCTCGTTGCCCCCGTTGAAGAAGAATGTCACATGCGCGTATTTTTCTGTCTCGGCGATACGCAGCTGCGTAAGGCCGTCCTTGCTGATTACCTCGCCCAGGATGTTGCCGAGGCTCTGCGGCGGAAATGCGACCGGCAGGTTGAATGTCGCGTCGTACTCCGTCAGGCAGACGAACTCGGCAAACTTCGGACGGTCGCTACGCTCGAACCCGTCGAAGTTATCGATGGCGAGCGCGCGCGTCAGCTCCCTCGTCCTGTCCGTGCGGAAATTGAAGAATACGGCGCAGTCGCCGTCCTTCATGCTTCCCACCGGTACGCCTGCCTCATGCACCACGGAGGGATTGACGAACTCGTCGTTTTCGCCGAGGTTGCAAGCCTGCTCCATCGCGTCTATGCCGGAGGAGCATTTGCGGCCTTCTCCGCCGACCATCGCATCGTATGCGAGCTTCACGCGGTCCCAGCGGTTGTCGCGGTCCATCGCGTAATAACGGCCCGAGACCGTCGCGACCTCCACTATATTTTCCAGCTTCTCGCGCCCGATAAATTCATAGAGCGCCTTCATATACCCAAGCCCGCTCTGCGGCGGCGTGTCTCGTCCGTCCATGAAGGCGTGCACGAATATCCTGCCCACGCTCCGGTCCGCGGCCATCCGCAACAGTGCGTAGAGGTGTTTCTCGTCGCTGTGCACACCACCGTCGGACAGAAGACCGAGGAAGTGGAGCGCGGTTCCGGCGCTTGCGGCCTTGTCCATCGCTTCAAGCAGCACTCTGTTTTTCTGGAGTGCGCCTTCGCGGATGGCGAGGTTGATGCGGGTGTAGTCCTGGTATACTATCCGGCCCGCGCCGATGTTTAAATGGCCTACCTCGGAATTGCCCATCTGGCCCTCGGGAAGGCCGACGGCCTCGCCGGAAGCGGTCAGCAGGCACGAGGGGTAGCACTGCATGAGCGAGTCGAAAAA
>DASXVI010000083.1:0-5960 GCA_036504315.1 Nitrospirota bacterium | reverse complement strand
ATACTCGCGGTCTTGTCTGTTGCAGGTGCTTTCTCTCTCCTCGTGGTCACCCAGATAATCAAGACCGGCGAGACCGTGAACGCCCTGTGGCTGATTGTAGCCGCCGCGTGCTTCTATATCCTCGCGTACCGCATTTACGGGTCGTTCCTCGCGGCAAAGGTTATGGCGCTCGACGATTCCCGCCCCACGCCCGTCAAGCTCCATGAGGACGGGCGCGACTATCACCCGACCAACCGATGGGTATTGCTGGGCCACCACTTCGCCGCAATCGCGGGGGCGGGCCCGCTCATCGGCCCGGTGCTCGCCGCGCAGTTCGGATACCTGCCGGGCGCGCTCTGGATATTGATAGGGGCGGTGTTCGCAGGCGCGGTGCACGACTTCGTCATACTCGTCGCATCCATACGCAGGGACGGCAAGTCGCTTGCGCAGATTGCAAAGGACGATGTCGGCCCGGTCACCGGCGTCGCCGCGTCCATCGCCGTCATCTTTATAATAATTATCGCGCTGGCGGGGCTTGGGCTTGCGGTTGTGAACGCGCTCGCGCATTCCCCGTGGGGCACCTATACCATAGCCATGACGATACCCATCGCGCTGTTCATGGGCTTTTATATGAACAGCCTCAGGCCGGGCAAGGTAACCGAGGCGACGATAATAGGCGTCTCGCTGCTTATACTCGCTGTCGCGACAGGCCATTTCATACCCGGTTCTCCTTTAGAAACCTGTTTCAATTACAGCAAAGAGAGCCTGACGATTATCCTCTGCGCATACGGCTTCTTCGCGTCGGTCCTGCCCGTCTGGATGCTGCTCGCGCCCCGCGACTACCTGTCCACCTACATGAAAATCGGGACCGTGCTGGTCCTCGCGGTGGGCGTAATACTGCTCGCCCCCGAAATCAGGATGCCCGCGTTCACCAAGTTTGTCGGCGGAGGCGGCCCGGTAATCCCCGGAAAAGTATTCCCGTTCATGTTCATCACGATAGCATGCGGCGCGATATCCGGCTTTCACTCACTCATATCCTCCGGCACTACGCCGAAGATGATAATGACCGAATCGGACGCCAAGATGATAGGCTTCGGCGCGATGCTGATGGAGGGTTTTATATCAATCGTGGCGCTCGTTGCCGCGACGATACTCATCCCAGGCGACTACTTCGCAATCAACAGCAAACTCGCGCCGGACGCGCTTGCCGCAATGGGATACCCGGTGTCGAAGATTGCGGAGCTTTCGCAGATGGTGGGCGTGGATGTAACCGGAAGGCCCGGCGGGGCGGTCTCACTCGCTGTCGGGATGGCCTCGATATTCTCCGCGCTTCCCGGCATGAAGGCGCTGATGGCCTACTGGTACAACTTCGCGCTGATGTTCGAGGCGCTGTTCATACTCACCACGATAGACGCGGGGACGAGGGTGGCGAGGTTCCTGCTCCAGGAGTTCGCAGGCCACGCCTACAAGCCGCTGGCGCGGGTAGACTGGATGCCGGGGACGGTTGGATGCAGCCTTGCCGTGGTGCTGGCCTGGGGCTGGCTCATCTACAACGGCAGCGTCAGCAACATCTGGCCGATGTTCGGCGTGGCAAACCAGCTTCTATCCGGCATCGCGTTGTGCATCGGGGTCTCCGTCCTGATCAAGATGGGCAAAGCCCGCTATGCCTGGGTCTGCGCTGTGCCGATGGCGTTCATAGCCGTCACGACATTTACCGCGGCGCACCTGCTGTTCTATGGACTTATCGACAAGGCGGCCGCAGCGGCGGTCAAAGACCCCTCCCAGGTGTTCATGTTCAGGCTCGACGCCTCTCTCGTATTTTTCATGGTAGTGCTCGCGGTTATAGTCTATTCCGAGTCGGCATACCGGTGGCTGCTTTATTACAGGCAGGCCCGCACGGCCGTCCCCAAGGGCATTCTGCCCGCCGAAGAGTAGAAGTCCCTCTCTCCTTTACGAAAACATCCATGTTTGGTATATTTCATTGATGTATGGGGCAGCTTCAGGGCAGACCACGGATGCCCTGCCCCTCCGAGAGGAGGCAGTATGTACCGTCATATCCTTTTGCCGGTAGACGGCAGCGACGTATCGGATTATGCGGCTGACGAAGGCATAAAATTGGCGGCTGCGCTTGGCTCCGAGATATCTTTTCTGTACGTGGTCGATATATCGGTTGCCACGCTCCCGGACGCCGAGTCGGCGATATCGAATTTCGAGGTTATCGAGCGGAGCCTCAGGGAGCAGGGCAGAAAGACCTTGCGTGAACAGAAGGATAAGGCGGTTGCGGCGGGAATCGAGGCAAAGGCGGTCCTCGTAGAGGGCACGGTGCATGACGAGATTTTAAAGGCGGCTTTGGAGGGGGAGACGGACCTTATAATCATGGGGACCCATGGCAGGACCGGACTTAACCGGTTCCTGCTCGGCAGCGTGGCCGATTTCATTTCGAAGCGAGCCCATTGCCCGGTCCTTCTGGTCAGGCCTGTCTGAGATTGTGCTATAATAAAATTACCGGAGGATATGATGAGCCTGACTTCAATTGCAGTATTTATAATCGCCCTGGCAGTCGTTGCACTCGTTGCGGCGCTGATTCCGGCCATAAACCAGTTGAAAAGCACGCTCTCATCTACTACCCGGTTTGTGGACAACCTGGACGCAAGCATTAAAACGCTTCTCGACGACGAAGTTAAGCCGCTCGTCCGTTCGGTGAACAACACGGTATACGAGCTTGAAGGAGTAGTACGCGAAGCAAAGGAAGGCTTGAAGACTGTCGATGAAGTCATAGAGTCTTTGCGCGGAGTAGGGGAAACAGTCAAATCCATAAACAGCCTTTTTGACACGAAGGTAAAGGGTACGCTGATAGACTTGGCGGCTTATATCACTGGTCTAAAAGTAGGAATCCTTACATTCTTCGAAACCTTCAAGTCACAGAAAAAGGAGGTGGCATGATGTATGAGGAAAGAGGGTCAACGGGAACAATCGTACTTGCCGCAGTGGTAGGGGGACTGGTAGGGGCCGGCATTGCACTGCTCACCGCACCGCGCTCCGGGCGCGAGACAAGGGAAAAACTGGCCGAAACGGCCACAGATACCAAGGAACGGGTAAAGGGCTGGGCTTCCGATACGAAAACCCGTCTCTCCGAGACCTTTTCAAAGGCAAAAGAGCAGTTGACTGAGAGGCCGGGAGTTTCCACCGCCATCGAGGCAGGCAAGAGGGCCATGGAGGAGGAAAAACAGCGGCTTTCAGGCAGTTAGTGAATTCGGGCTGACCTTAGCAAAAAAGGCCGCATTAGCGGCCTTTTTTGCTATAATGGCGGTCGAAAGGAAAGCGAAATGTCGAACGGGCAAACCAGGAACGGCGGGACGGCCTATAAGCCCGCAACTCACTGTTGCGGGCTTATCAATTGATTGGCATCTTTTGTCGTAGTGCTGTTGCAGCTCAATTATTTTTTATCGCATGTCCCGCTGCTACACCCCGCGCAATGGCCCTTTTTCTTCCAGAGGGAACGGTACGAAAGATAGCTCGCCCCCGCAAGTATTATTACCGCCCAAACAGCATCGGCACTCATCATAAACCTCCAATCCCAATAGAGCCTCGCCCTGGTAAATTTTTCCTATGCCAAGGCAGTCTGATAGACGATTGTGACTCCAAGCCATTTCCATGATCCGATATCCTGCCATTAGCCTTATTCAGCCATCTGTTCACTGCAAGGTCCTAGCTTTAATGACAGCATGCGCAGACGCGTCCCTTCGCCTTTTCGAACGCTTCACGGCCCTCCTTATAGGAAAGCCATGCGATTGCGAGCGCGCCCAAAGAATCGATTAACCCTATGCCGGTCAGCTCGTACCCGAGGCTCGCCGCAAGCAACACAGCTGAGAGCTGAAGACATGTGCGGGTGCAGGCGGCGTCGGCGAGTATTGCGTCCGAGCCCAACGCCTTGCCGACCTTGACCTTGTAATGGATAAGCAACCACATAGAAGCGATGGATATGGCGCCGACGATAATGCCCCAAAAGGTTGTTTCCGGCTTGTGGCCCTGGAAAATATTTATGCCGGCTGTCAGCACGAGCCCTATAGCGAGAAGGTAAAAAGCCCCGCCCGTTATCCGGAGAGCTGTCCGCTCGAAGGCATCGTGCTCAGACTCGTGGGACTTCGCCTGCCTCCGGAGCATATGCCAGATTCCAACGGCGGAGATAACCTCCACGAAGGAGTCGAGCCCAAACCCAAAAAGCGCGAATGTTCCGTCCTTGAGCCCGAACCATATCGATACCAGGCCTTCTATTATGTTGTAGAAGAAGGTGATGAGGGCGAGTACGTTTGCTGCTATGAGATATTTTTGTTTCATGTGGCCCCGTTAGTAGATTGGTTACGGGCGTCCCGAAGTGGCCTGTCGTTACGCCTTGTTAATTGAAACCGATTGTCAATATCAATATCATGAGAATAGATTGGATGTCAAGAAAAAACAGCAGTGAACGAGAATAATTAAAAAGACCGACCTGACCTGGCAAATCAGGCCACATTAAGCCGTTTTTTTTGTTATAATGGCGGTCGAAAGGAATTATTGCGAAATGTCGAACGGACAAACCAGGAACGGCGGGCCGGTCGTTTGCAGCCTCCAGATTGGCGGCATGAGCTGCGCCTCATGCGCGGCGGCCGTCGAGAGGTCGTTGAAAAAGAAGCCGGGCGTACTGTCCGCCAACGTGAATTTTGCATCCGAAAAGGCGCGGGTCGAGTACGACCCGAAGACTGTCAGCGTGAAGGAGCTTCGGCAGGCCGTCGAAAAGGCGGGTTACCAGGTATTGTCCGAGTCCGCGGTCGAGACCGAAGCTAACCGCGCGCGAGAGACAGCCGACCTGCGCGTAAAGATGTGGGCCAGCATCGTGCTTGGAGCGGTAATAATGGCGCTGTCCTTCCACGGCCTGTACCGGCTCCCTGTTCACGCGCAAGCTCTTAACTTCCTGTTGCTGGCCCTTGCAACCCCTGTACAGTTCTGGGCAGGCTGGAGGTTCTACAAAGGCTCGTACGCGTCTCTCTCTCATGGCACCGCCAACATGGATGTCCTGATTGCCACCGGCACATCCGCCGCATATTTTTACAGCGCACTGGTTACATTCTTCCCCGGCATCTTACCCCATGCAGCCCCGGAAACCGGCGGGGTCTATTTCGACACATCCTCGATGATCATAGCCCTCATCCTGCTGGGCAGATACCTCGAAACACGCTCGCGGGGCAGGGCCTCGGAGGCCATAAAGCGGCTGATGAAGCTGCGGCCAAAGACCGCAAGCGTCGAGAGAAACGGCAATGTCGAGGATATTGATGTGGACATGGTAGTTCCAGGCGATATCGTATTCGTCAGGCCGGGCGAGAAGGTCCCGGTAGACGGGGAGGTAACCTCCGGGTTTTCAAGCGTGGACGAGTCCATGCTGACAGGCGAGAGCATGCCGGTGGACAAACGGGAGGGCGACCGCGTCTACGGCGCGACGGTGAACCTGAACGGGAGTTTCCGGTTCAAAGCCCTGAAGGTGGGCAAGGATACGATGCTTGCCGGGATAATCCGGCTGGTCGAGGAGGCCCAGGGCGCGAAGGCCCCCATCCAGAAGCTCGCCGACAGGGTGGCCGGGGTATTCGTCCCTGTGGTCATAGGCATTGCGCTGGTTACATTCGCGGGATGGCTTATCGCCGGGCAGGGGTTTACATTCGCGCTTTTAAATTTCATTTCCGTCCTGATAATCGCCTGCCCGTGTGCCCTCGGGCTTGCCACGCCCACCGCGATAATGGTGGGTACAGGCAGGGCCGCCGAGAAGGGCGTCATATTCCGGGGCGGGGATGTGTTCGAACTGAGCGCCAGAGTTGACACAATCGTGCTGGACAAGACCGGCACGATAACCGAGGGCAGGCCGCGCGTTACGGATGTTATTGACTTGTCAGGCACGAGCGGGGACGCGCTTGTCGGGCTTGCCGCCTCCGTGGAGTCCCATTCGGAACACC
>DASXVI010000082.1:0-3349 GCA_036504315.1 Nitrospirota bacterium | reverse complement strand
CCCAGCCGCAGGCGGCCAAGGTCGATTTTTCCGTCGCCGCCGACCTCGAACTCAACCAGCAGCTCAAGGACATCCGCCAGAAGCTCAAAGCAAGGGACATGGATGGGACAAGGGCCGCGCTTAAAGAGCTGGAGGGCAGGTGCAAGGACAGGGGGATAACCTCGTATGAAGTCGTCTCGGCCGCACTCACAATCCAGGCCAAAAGCTATCTCGATGCGGACGACATAACCAGTGCGCTGCTGCTGCTGGACACCGCGATATATATCTCGCCGAATTACCCGCCTCCTTACTTTGAAAGGGGTTGGGCATACCTGGCCCAGGACAAGCTCAAGGGGCTGAAGGCGCTCGATTCTTTTGTCGAAGGCTTCCGCTACGCCTTCAAGGATTTCTGGTGGTCGTTCTTTTATGCCGGAAACAAGCTTGCGAGCCTGCTTTTCACGGTTGCCGCGCTTTTCGCATTCTTCGGGCTGTTCATGGCGCTAAGGTATACGCCGCTGCTGGCCCACGATATATCGGAGCTGATAAAGAAGCCGGGGCTTGAGGACAAGCTGAAATATGTAACGGTACCGGCGATTTTCATGGTAGTCCTGATACTGTTCGGATACTGGTGGGCGGCAACCGCCGTTTTCCTTTCGCTCTGGCTGTATTTTAACAGGATGGAAAAGACGCTTGCGGTAGTTTTCTTCCTCCTGCTTGTTTTCATGCCCGAGATAATGGGAAACCTTGCCTGCTTTTCACAGGCCAGCGGCAACAGGCTGCTCTGGGTGATGGACAAGGTAAGCAAGGGACAGATAGAGGAAGGCACCGAACAATACCTTAAGGACGTCCTGAGCAAGGAGCCGGATAACCAGCCGGCGAGTATGACCCTCGCCCAGTTTTACAAGAAGCAGGGGAGGTACCCTGAGGCCGCGGCAGTATATGATGGCCTTATCACCAAGGACCCGTCCAACGCCGCGTACCGGAACAACCTGGGCAACGTCCACTTTCTGATGCGCGACTTCGAAGGCGCAATCAGGGAATATAAAGGCGTAATACAGTATAACCCAAGCGATGTGATAGCCTGTTTCAACATGAGCCAGGCCTATGGCGAAGCGTTGATGTTCAGCGAGCGGGAGAGCGCCGACCTCGCCGCACGGCAGATAGACCCGTCGCTTCTCGGGTCTCTGCGGGAACGCGCAGGCAGTACCCCGGCAAGGATGATATATGACGAGCAGGTTCCTGCCAGGGCCTTCTGGACCAGCGCGCTTTCCGACCGCTCACAGAACGCCCAGCTTGCAAACTCTCTATGGGAGAGCAGCGTCAGCGTCCTGCCTCTTCAGGGCGTACGGGTGGCGGGGATCTCGTTCATTATACTTGCCTTTAGCATAAACGCATTCAGGAAGAACAGCATATACTCGCACTTCTGCCAGAAGTGCGGCAAGGTAAGCTGCCGCAAATGCCAGAAGCCCCATTACGACAAGGTGCTTTGCGCGCAATGCCACCAGATATTCGTAAAGCTCGACGGGGTGGAGGCCAAGGACCGCGTGAGCAAGATGCTTGAGACACGCACGACACGGCAACAGAAAGGCGTCGTATACAGGGTAGTTTCGCTCCTGTTGCCCGGCGGAGGGCACTTCCTGGCCGGCAGTCCGTTATTGGGCTTTATCTTCATGGGTTCCTGCATTTTCCTGGTTAAGGATATTTTTTTCGGGGATTTCTTCTCCATTCCAAATGAGTTTAACCTGCATGTGTGGAGGCCTGACACTATGGCTTTGTCGGTCCTGCTGGTAATTGTATATGGGATAACCCAGCTCGATACACACAGGATTACAAAATAGGGGGCTGACATGGCGCTTGAAGGCACTATAAAAGAGTTCGGCCTCGCGGACATCTTCCAGTTGCTGGGGCTCCAGAAGAAGACCGGCACTCTGTTTTTGACCGGCCCCGAAGGGACTGTCAATGTCTGCTTCGAAGACGGTATGATAGTCAAGACCGAGGACAGCGTAAAAAGGCCGAAGTACCTGATTGGAAATATATTTCTGAATAACGGCAGGGTCAGCCGGGAGAAGCTGTACGAGGCGATAGAGATCCAGAAGAGTACCGGGCAGAAGCTGGGCAGTATATTCATTACCCAGGGACTTATAAACAAAGACGAATTGCGGGAAGCCCTTGCCTTCCAGATATACGAGACCGTGTACAGGGTATTTCGCTGGAGAGGCGGCGACTACAAGTTCTATCAGGACAAGGTGGATTACGACAGGGATACGGTTGTGCCCATCGGCGCCGAACAGATACTCATGGACGGCGTCAGGATGCTGGACGAGTGGCCGATGATCGACAGGAAGCTGCCGGATTTCGAGATGGTGCTCAAAAAAGACGAGTACGCTTCCGACCCGCTGGAAAAAGCCGAAGACAGAGATATTTTTAACGATTATGAAGATACGAAAACCTCCCTGTCCCGCGAGGCCAGGGCGGTATTTCCGCTTGTAGACGGACGCAAGACCGTGTACGAGATAATTGAGCTGTCGCCGATGGGAGAGTTCGACTCCTGCAAGGGGCTGGTAGACCTTCTGGACGAAGGCTGCATCAGAAGGTCTGATGCACGCCCCAAGGGCCTTCTTGCGGAGGAAGTGCTCCCCCGCCAGTCAATCGTCAGGAGAAAGGCCGACATCAGCTACTTGAAGTATGTTTTCTCGGTCCTGGCTGTCCTGGTGATATTATTCCAGATAACCGGGTCAAGAAAACTGCTCGGCGGCACGGGCCCGGCATACCTTGACCTCAAGAAGGCGATTGCCCTCAACCAGATAGAGAGAGTAGACCAGGCAGTCAGGCTCTATTATTTCGATTACGGTTCTTATCCCGAGAAGGCTGAAAGCCTGAAGGCTATGGATTACATTTCGGGTTCGGATGTCATAGACCCGTGGGATTACCCGCTCTCGATTTCCATTGCCGGGCCGGGTTTGGTGAGGGTAACAAGCGCGGGGGCCGACAGCAAATTCGGGACCGACGACGACATAAACAGCAACCCATAACCGTTAGTTTACATAATATATCTTATGGGACATTGTTTATTTGTCAATATGTTATATTAGCAAATAATCATTGTCAAGTAAAAAATACTATAAAGGAGAAAGAATTATGAATACTTTGGACAAATACTTATTTATTGAATACTTACGCAATCATTTTTTTGAACTTCTAATTTGGTTCTTACTCTTTGAAGTTTACTGGAAAGTAAGAAAAATAGAGAAAAAACTTCAATCGCCAGACAAGCCAGCATCAAAGGCAAGCTCCCAATAACTATCTTCAAAAGTGTTATCGGCAATCGATTGAACACGATTAATAATAGCGATATGACGGGGCTTGAGCT
>DASXVI010000081.1:0-3566 GCA_036504315.1 Nitrospirota bacterium | reverse complement strand
ATTCCGACGACGAACAGTTTTGTATAAGGGCTGATGTAAGTCTTCCACAGCCTTTTGTAAAGCTCGAATTCCATAAGTTCTCCATTTAAAAACCTTAACCGCCGTCTCCGGCGGCCATTACCCAAATTTTTTGATTTATATCACGACTGCGGGTCTAACCGCAAGTATTAACTGCTTTTCCCTATATTTCCTCAGGCCTTCCGGTATACTTCGAGCGTCTTTTCGAGCGTCCTGTCCCAGGTAAAGCCGGACGCCTTCGCGCGCGCCCTCCCGCCGATATCCTGCCGCACGCCGGGGTCCATAAGCCGCCCGAGTGCCTCGGCAAACCCGTCCGCATCATCTGGACTATCCACGACGAACCCGTCCACTCCGCGCTCCATTACCTCGGCAACGCCGTTTTGGGTGGTCGTAACCACCGGCAGGCCGCAAGACATAGCCTCTATGGCCGCGTTCGAGAACGGGTCGTATTTCGTCGGGAGTATGTAGATATCCGCCGCGCCGTAAAAATGTTCGGGAGCGGCGGTCTCCCCGGCGAATACCACCCTGTCGCCCGCGCCGAGCCTTCGTGCAAGCCTGATATACGGCCCTGCGTCGTCTTTCCCGGCTACAAGAAGCTTCAGGCCGTCCACCTTTGCAACGGCCTCAATCGCCGTGGCAAGGCCTTTTCGCTCGAAACCCGAGCCCAGAAAGAGCGCGGCAGGTCCGTCGCCCAGCCCGTACTTTTGCCTCAGCTCCGTCCGGTTGACCCTTGACCGCTCAGGACTGAACCTGTGAGAGTCCACCCCGTTGTACGCGACATGCACGCTCTCCGGCGGAATAGGGTAGTGCCTCAGTATGCCCTGCCGCGAGAACTCGGAGTTGGTGATGACCGCCCTGCAGCCGCCCGGCCTGTAACGCTCCTTCTCCATACGAAGCACGACAGCATGGAGAGGGTTAAGCCAGGAAAACCTGCCGCCCATGCGGTCGAGGTATTCGGCATGACAGCCTCCGCCCACAGTAACGACCCCGTCGGTAAAGGGCCGTATCTGGCTGTGGACTATATCGATATCCGTCCTTCTGGACAGCATGTCCAGTACATTGCCCGTGAAGCTTAGGACCTTCATGAACGACGGGCCGGAGGACATCCCGACCTTGTTCACGACTGCCGGTATATCCACATCCTCTATTGAGGCCGCGAATATCTCTACCTGATGCCCCTCGCGCACGAGCCCGCGCGCCAGATGGCAGGTGCGCCGCTCGCTACCGCCCTTGTTGTCATACCGTATGGCAACGATGGCAACCTTCATCCAGCGAGCCTCCCGTAAAGCGCCTCGACATCGTCGAGCATCTTTTCGTAGGAGTGCTTCCGCGCCGCGGCTGCCCTTGCGGCCTCGCCCATCGCGCGCATCATGGCCGGGTCGGACAGCATTTTCAACACCGCGCCGGATATTGCCATCGAGTCCTTCGGAGGTATCAGCAGCCCGGTTACGCCGTCCTGCAGGACTTCGGGGATACCTCCGACCGTCGTGCCGATAAGCGGAAGTCCCGTCGCCATCGCCTGGAGCGCAAACTGCGGTATTCCCTCCGAGGCGTACGAGGCCATTACCGCGATGTCGAATGCGGCAATAACCTCCGGGATGTCGTCCCTGTGTCCGGCCATTATTACCGCATCGCCAAGACTAAGCCTCCGCAGTTCCGGTTCGATATTCCTATCCCGGAAGGGCCCCTCCCCCACTATCATCAACCTGGCATCGGGATAGGCCTTTAAAATCCCCGCCATGGCATTTAGTATATAGATATGGCCCTTCCAACTGCGAAGCGTGGCGGCTATGCCGATTACAGGCGAACTATCCGGTATACCGAACTCGCGGCGCACCTTCTCCCGGCCCGAACCGTCAAAGCTGTCCAATTTAATCCCGGTCGGTATGGATACAATCTTTTCGGCAGGCAGACCAAGCCCGTCGATGAGCATGGCCTTGATCGACTCGCCGGTCGTGATTATCGCGTCGCAGAGCGGGCCATATACCAGCCTCGTACCCGGGTCTGTCTTTATTTCGGAGGATATATGACGCGAACGGATAACCTTCCGGCCGGTCAACCGCCCGGCGGCCGAGCCCATCCAGCTGTCCCGCGAGCTGTGGGTGTTCACGATGTCCACCCCGGCATCCTTTATGATGCGCGCAAGTTTCAGGGTCCCGACGAACATCCCGGCCTTGCCCATGCCGACCTCGAAGACCTCTATCCCTGCTTCCTTTGCCCTGCGGCATATGGTCGCGTGGGCCGGACAGGCAAGTAAAACCCGGTGGCCGCGCCCCCTCATCCCGAGCATCTCGGCAATTATCCGGATCTCCTGGCCTCCCCATCCGTCCGACGCTTCGGTATGCAGAATTGTAAGTTTCTTCATCTTACCCCCAGCAGGCCGTCGTAAATGTCTTCCAGCTTACCTACCTGCGTTTTGATGTTGTATTCCCTCTCGACATGGGCCCGGCCCGCCTCGCCGAATTTTGGCCACAACCCCGGCTCGGCAATCAGCCGCTCCAGCCTGTCGGCAAGGGCATCGACATCTTTTTCCGGCGCGACAAAGCCGGTTACCCCGTCTATTATCGCCTCGGGGATATCGCAGTGAGCAGTCCCCACAACCGGGACCCCGGCTGCGGAGAGTTCTATTATCGTAACCGGGAACCCGCCCTCGGCGTCTCCGTCTTCCGCCATGACAGATGGCTGGAGGAATATATGCGCGCGTTCGAGCCGTCCGAGGTATTCCTTGTAGGGCATGAACTCGTCCCAGCTTACCCGGTCGGCAATCCCCTTGTCGCGGATGAACCTGCGCATCCGCTCCGTTATCTCGCCGGATTTTATCGACTTGTCGCCAACTATCATATCCAGGTGTATTTGTGGATACTTCCTTGCCAGCCTCTCAAACGCCATCAGTCCGTACATATGGCCCTTTTTCTCGATTGCGCGTCCTGCCATCAGGATATTTATCCTGCCGGCAGGCCCCGGAGACCTCGGCTTGAACTTTATCTGCCCCAGCTCGACGCCGAGGTGAAATACAACCACCTTTTCCGACGGCGCTCCAAGGCCGACGACCTTGTCCCTCATCGCGCCGCCTTCAACGAGAAAAAGGTCGGACTCCTGCGCAAATATTCTGAACTTTTCCCGCCATGACGCATAAATGGCGTTTGCCCAGATATCGGAGCCATAGAAGGTAGTTATATGTTTTAAGTTAAGAGCTTTCTTTAAGCTCACATCCTCCATGCCATAGGTGCAGAAATGGGAATGGAGGAGAGGGACCTCGTATTGTTCGAGGACCTTCCTGTAAGTCGGGAAGTAAGTCCCGGTCAGGTTCTTGTACAGCTTCCCCCAACCGCGCCGAAACGGGTTTAAGTCGTACTGCGCGAATACCGGAGAAAACGGGAACGAGTCCAAGTTATCTTTCCGCTTCGTCAGGACGATGGGAGAATAGCGGCTCAGGTTGGTAAGCTGGTTGTATATCCAGCTCCCGGACGCGGGCAGGTATGGGTTGACCGAATGTGCGACAGGCGTCTTCATTTCTCGTTCGCGAGAAGGATTTTGGTTACGGCGGC
>DASXVI010000080.1:0-10013 GCA_036504315.1 Nitrospirota bacterium | reverse complement strand
GCGCGCCCGAACCCGAGTATGACGGCGCCGAGTATGCCCGAGCGGCTGTACGGTATTATAACCTTTGATACAACCTCCCAGCGGGTCATGCCGAGGGCTAGGCCGCCTTCCTTCTGGGTCTCCGGGACGGTATACATTACTTCGCGCGAGATTGCTGATATCGTGGGGATAATCATCACCGCGACAATGATGCTCGCCGTCATAATGCCAAGTCCCAGAGGGTATCCTTTAAAGAATGGCAGGTAGTCGAACTTTGCAAGGTACGGCTGGACATACTGCTGGAATAGCGGGGCCAGCACGAACAGCCCCCATATGCCGTATACGAGGCTGGGTATCGCCGCCAGAAGTTCTATCACGAACCCGATAGGCTGGCGAAGAGTGACAGGCGCAAGCTCTGTCAGGAATATCGCGATACCAAGGCTCACCGGAAGGGCCAGGAGGAGCGCAAGCACCGAGGTATAGAATGTGCCCCATATAAATGGCAGCGCCCCGTAGACCTGCTCAACGGGGTTCCATGCCTCGGAAAAGAGGAAATCCAGACCGAAGGTCTTGAAAGAAAGCCGGGAGGCGGTGACCAGTTCATAGACCACCGCCGCCCCGACAATAAATACAGATAGAGAGAACAGGGCTATTATGCCCCTGAAAACCTTTTCGCTGCCGAAAAAGCTGCCGCTTTTGAGAGGTTTCTTCAGCATCAGGCGTTTTTTACTTCACCTTAAGGTTTTTGGAGAGGTCGGCCTTTACCCTGGAGGCAAGGTCATCCTTCAGAGGGACATAGTGGAGCGCTTCCGCGTCCTTGTCGCCCTTGGTATATGCCCAGTTCACAAAATCGGAAAACGCCTTGGCCTTGGCTGGAGCAAGGCCTTTTTTGACCAGGATGAATGTGAACCCGGCAATCGGATAGGCGCCCTTGCCCGAGGCATTCGTGAACCTGATGTAGTAGTCTCCCGGGACCTTTGCGCTGGCTGCGGCCGCCTTGCAGGCCTCCGTCGTCGGGAATACGAACTCGCCGGCCTTGTTGCCGACCATTGCGTAAGTTATCTTGTTCTGGATGGCGTATGCGACCTCGGCATAGCCGATCGCGCCCTGCGTCTGACGGACTATCCCGGCCACGCCCTCGTTGCCCTTCCCGCCAAGTCCGGCCGGCCAGCTCACGGCCTTGCCGGAGCCGACTTCGAGCTTCCACTGCGTGCTGACATCCTCCAGGAACCATGTAAAAAGGTTGGTCGTGCCGGAGCCGTCTGAGCGGTGGGCGACTATTACCGGTATTGCCGGGAGCTTGACGCCGGGGTTATCCTTCACAACCGCCGGGTCGTTCCACTTTGTTATCTTGCCGAGGAATATCTTCGCTATGTTCTGCGAACTGAGCTTCAGACCGTTGGACACGCCGGGGATGTTATAGATTACGGCGACCGCACCGGCAACCATCGGGAACTGGAAGAGGTTGTCGTCGCGCAGTTCGGAACCTTTGAGAGGGGCGTCGCTTGCGCCGAAATCGACCGTGCCCACCTTCACCTGGCTGATGCCGCCGCCGCTGCCGATAGACTGGTAGTTAATCTTGGTGCCGGTTTCCTTCTCATAGCTGTAAAACCACTTCGAGTAAAGCGGGTACGGGAAAGTCGCGCCTGCACCGTTCAATGTCTCGCCCGCCCATGAAGCGGCAGCCCCGAGCGTCAGCACCACGGCCAGCGCAAGTCCAATTATTTTATTCATTTAAGCCTCCATTATTTTTATCTAAATTATAACTCGGCATTAGCTTTCTGGCTAATGTACCATCCAAATGTTACAGAATTGTTACAACGGTATTAAGAAACGGTTACCTGCCTGCCCTCCTTTCCTGTTTGTGAGATAATGCGTCACGGAAAGATGGTAACAGTACAGCATTACAGGAGTATTACGAGGAGGTTAAGTCTGGATTGCGGGGGCGTTAAAAGTGAGCTTGACGCTCGTTCCGCCATTGTTCGGTGAGTTTCCTATTACAAGCGTCCCGCCGTGCGCATTTACAAGGTGCTTGACTATCGCGAGGCCCAGCCCGGTACCGCCGAGGTCCCGTGAGCGGCCCGCGTCCACGCGGAAGAACCGCTCGCCTATGCGTGGGATAAGGTCTGCCGGGATTCCCGGCCCGTCGTCGGTTATGGTCAGCTCCACTTTATCCGCCGAAATATATGCCGCCCGCACCGAAACGCGGCCGCCTTCCCTTGCGTATTTAACGGCGTTATCGAGGACATTCAGGACAGCCTGGTATAGCATGTTCTGGTCAGCGAGCACGGAAAGTCCCTCGGGTATATCGGCAAGCATGGTCAGGCGCCTGTCCGCGATACGCGGGCCGAGCAGCGCCGCGGCGTCCGCATAGACATCCGCAAGCCTCACCGGCTTTAAGTCGAGCTCAATCTCGCCAAGCTCGATTTTAGAAAGGGTGAGCAGGTCCTCCACAAGCCTCGCGAGCCTGCGGGAGTTCTTTTCTATTATGCCGACAAACCGCCGCGCATTTTCCTTGTCGTCGAGCGCCCCGGCCAGAAGCGTCTCGGAAAAACCCTGTATAGCCGCGACAGGAGTCTTAAGCTCGTGGGATACATTCGCCACGAAATCCCGCCTGACAACCTCCAATGCCTTCAATCTTGTTACATCATGCAGTACAAGCGCCGTCCCGGAAAAAACGCCGTTCACGCTAAGCGGCACGCAGTTTGCCATGAAAGCCCGTTTTTCGGGGAACTGCACTTCGGCTTCACCTGAGGCAGGCGCCTTTCCTTCGTGCACGACGCTGACCAGGTGCGCAAGCTCGCGGTTCCTTATCACCTCAAGGAACGGCCTGCCGAGAGGGTCTTCCATGCCGAGCCCGAAGGCCTCCCGAAGACGCGCATTGGCCACCATAACCCTGCCCTCGGCATCGGCGACGAGCACGCCTTCGACCATGCCCCCCAAGACGGCTTCAAGCGTAATTTTCTCGACAGTAATCGCTTCCATCCTGTCGCGAAGCTGACCGGCCATGTCGTTGAGGTTGTCCGCCAGGAGGCCCAACTCACCGACCCGGCGGACCATGAGCCGCCTGTCGGACCCGCCTGCGGCGACGCCCCTCGTAAATGCGGCCATCTCGCCAATGACGTCCGTAATGCGGCGGGAAATATACACGCCGAGCAATACCGACGCGAGGAACATCAGGAACGCCCCGGCCGCGACTCGCCGCTTTATCCCGGCCATAGCCGCTTCCACATCGTGGAGAGGCATCGAGAGCCTTATAAACCCTTTCCCGCCCCGCAGCCCCTCGGCCGGGACGGCTACATAGAGCATATCGATTTTCAGGGTGCGGCTGTACCGAGTGGCGCTTCCCCAGCCGTTGACCAGTGCGGACTGTACCTCCGGCCGGAGAAGATGGTTTTCCATTTGCGCCGCGTTGTCGTCCGAGTCGCCGAGTACGCTGCCGTCCGGGCCTATTATCGTGACGCGCGAACCTGTGGATATTTTATATGAGGCGACAAGGTTATCGAGGCGGCCTCCGCGGGGGATATCATTTGCAATCAGCCTGGCCTGCGCGCGGAGTCCGTCGGCCATCCTGTCTATGAAAAAGCCTTCTATGCTTCGTGAGAGGAAATACCATAGGAAGGGCGCGGCTATGGCCGCGAGTGCAAGGTATGCCAGGAGTATCCGTGTGAAAAGCCTTCCGCGCATGGGCTGTCCCTTCAATCGGCGAACTCGTAACCGACGCCCCGGACGGTCATGATATAGGCAGGGTTTTCCGGGTCCGACTCGACCTTCGCCCTAAGCCGCCGAACATGCACATCCACAGTCCTCGGCTCGACGAACGCATCGTGCCCCCATACATTGTCCAGCAGGCTCTCACGGGTAATTACCCGTCCGCGGTTTTCCGCGAGAAACTTGAGCAGCTTGAATTCCGTAGGCGAAAGCTCCACATGCTCCCCGTCCCGGTATACCTTGTGCTTCATCAGGTCTATCCTCAGGCCGCCGACGCTGATGCCCTTTTTGGGGCCTGCGTCCGCCGCATGAGAAACCCTGCGGAGCACCGCCTTCACGCGCGCAACCACCTCGCGCGGGGAGAACGGCTTTGTGACATAATCGTCCGCGCCGAGCTCAAGCCCAAGGACTTTGTCAATCTCCCCGGACTTTGCCGTGAGCAGTATCACCGGTATGGCCTGGGTATCGGGCTTCTTCCGCAAGGACTTCAACACATCCAGCCCCTGCATGCCGGGCAGCATAACATCGAGCACAATAATATCGGGCAGGTTAGACTGGGCAAGCCTGAGGGCCTCCATGCCGTCGTATGCGCAGAGCACCGAATAGCCTTCGTTCTTCAGGTTGTAGTCAAGGAGCTCGACTAAGTCCCTCTCGTCGTCAACCACCAGTACTTGTTCCGGCATAAATAATTCTTCCAGTTGGTTTATATGGCTCTCAAACGGGGTAATTATAGCATATAATATTCATTGGATTATTACAGTTATGTTACAAATTCAAAATCCGGGCAGGTTTTTTAATATTATATAATGAAAAGGCAGTTATCTGTTGACTATGATAAGGTGCGGCATTAAAATCCCCTGTCTAAACAGGAGGACCGGACAGTAATGGAAAAAACCACTTTCGTAATAGGCCATAAAAACCCCGACACCGATTCTATAGCTGCGGCAATCGCTTACGCCGCCCTGAAACAGCGTATGGGGGTCCCCGGGACGGTAGCGGCCATGGCGGGCGAGCCAAACCCGCAGACCCGTTATGTCCTTGACCGGCTGGGCGTCCCTGCCCCGTTATACCTTGCGGATGTGCATCCCAAGGTGCGCGACGCCATCAACCGCCATCCCGTGACAGTAGGCATGAATTCGTCGGCATACGAAGCCCTGGAACTTTTCCATGAGAGCGGCGTCCGCGTGCTGCCGGTCGTCGACGAGCATAAAAGGCCTGCGGGGATGCTGTCCCTGCTCAGGCTGTCCGAGACCTACCTGCTCCCTGGCCGCGAGCACCAGCGTGAAATCAGGACAACCCTCCCGGCCCTCGGCAGGACTCTTGCGGGACGGTTCGTATCCGGCGGCGGGGAAGACGACGAGCCGTTGACGCTCCAGCTGTTCATCGGCGCAATGCTGGAGGGGTCGTTCACCGACCGGCTGGCGGGATACGACCCCCGTCAGCTCCTGATAATGACCGGCAACAGGCGCGGGATACAGCAGAAGGCCATCGAGCTTGGCGTCCAGCTCCTCGTGGTGACCGGCGGCCACGGGTTAGACGCGGACCTCGCCTCGCTTGCCGATAATAACGGCGTCACCGTCCTTCGGACCCCGCACGATACCGCGACTGCGGCATGGCTTGCGCGGCTGTCGTCACCGGTCTCGTTTTTCGCCGAGCGCAAATACGAATCCATTGGCATAGGCGAGCCGCTCCACCACCTTAGGCACAAGCTCGTCGCCGCAAAGGAGCCCGCAATCCTCGCGCTTGAGGAGGACGGCACGCTGGCCGGGGTCGCTACCAAATCCTCGCTGCTCGCCCCGCTCCCCTACTCGCTGATACTGGTAGACCACAACGAGCTGGGCCAGGCTGTCCCGGGGGCTGAGGCGGTAGAGATAATCGAGGTCATCGACCACCACAAGCTCGGCAACACCCATACAGTTACTCCCATTACCTTCATTACCTCGCCGGTCGGCAGCACCTGCACGCTGGTGACGGGCCGCTACCGTGAGTTGGCCATCGAGCCCGACAAAACGACCGCCGCCCTGCTTATGTCCGGCATCCTTTCCGACACGATAATCCTGAAGTCGCCTACTACCACCGACGCAGACCGCGCGGCCTTGTCCTGGCTTGAAGGCATCGCCGGGATTGACGCAGCCGTTTTTGGCAGGGAAATATTCGCCGCGTGCAGCTCGCTGAAGAACTACGGTTCGCCAGAGCGCGTAGTCTCGGCCGATTTCAAGCTCTTCACGCACAACAAGCATACAATCGGCGTCGGGCAGGTAGAGGTCTTCGGGTTCGAGGAATTTTATGAAATGAAGGAAGCCCTGCTCGCGGCGCTGACCAAGCTAAAAGACCAGGACAAGCTGTTCATAGCTGGCCTGATGGTAACGGACATAGCCTCCGAGACGACGCTGTTCCTTGTGGAGGGGCATACCCGGATAGCCCATGTGATGGAATATCCGCAGGTGGAGCCGCACCTCTACGAGCTGAAGAATGTAATGTCCCGCAAGAAGCAGATGGTCCCGCACCTGCTGAAGGTGCTCGACAAGGTCTAATGAGTACCCCAGGCGTTCTCTAAGAACTGGTCGCGGCCTGAGCGGTATCTGTAAAATTTGTACCTAAAAGGGTTCTTTTTGTAGTAGTCCTGATGGTACTCCTCCGCATTGTAGAACTCGGAAGCCTTGACTATCTGGGTAACAATAGGCTTCTTGAACCTGCCGGATTTCTGCAGGTCTTCTTTCGACTTCTCGGCCAGCTTTTTTTGTCCGTCGTCCAGATAGAATATCGCGGACCTGTACTGCTGGCCCCGGTCAACGAACTGGCCGCCGCCGTCGGTCGGGTCTACCTGCATCCAGAAGACTTCAAGAAGCCTGGCGTAACTGACCTTCGATGGGTCGAAGGTTACCTTGACCGCCTCCACATGGCCAGTACCGCCTGCCGAGACCTCCTCATAGGTCGGATTTTTCTTCGTCCCGCCCGTATATCCCGATACCACGCTGATTACTCCGGGGAGCTTCTCAAACGGCGGCACCATGCACCAGAAACAGCCGCCTGCAAATATGGCGGTCTCGGTCCGTCCTCCGCCGCTGCTTGCAGCAAAAGAGTTCACGCTGCCGCAAGCAAGCATAACGAATATCATTGAAACCAACAATTTTCTTAACATTCCCCCACCATTCACTCGGCCTTGACAAATTTCAGGGCCGCGGAGTTCATGCAGTAGCGGAGGCCCGTCGGCGGCGGGCCGTCCTCGAACACATGGCCCAAATGCGCCCCGCACCTGCTGCACAGCACTTCGGTCCTGGTCGTGAAAAAGCCCTTGTCCACCCTTGTATATATGTTCTCCCTGGCGACCGGCTGCCAGAAGCTCGGCCACCCGGTCTTGGAGTCATACTTCGCATCCGAGTCGAAGAGGTCGAGCCCGCAGGAAGCGCACTTGTAAACGCCCTTCTCGTGGTTGTCCCAATATGCGTTCTCATAGGCCCTCTCTGTCCCCTTTTCCCGCATCACATTGAACTGTTCGGCGGTCAAGACCTTCTTCCACTCTTCTTTTGTCTTTATCACCTGCTGGGAAGTAATATAACCCTTCTTCTCAACCGAGTAGACTTTAATCGCGGGAGATGCGGACGCCGCCTCCGAATATGCGAACAGGACAGTCAATACTGTCATTGCTGTTAAAATATTCATATATTTGACCCCCTTTATTCTTTAATTATAGCGTATCTTTAAAGATTTTTATGGTACATTTTATTAAATGGCTCTTACCGAAAAGGGGCACATGTATAATTTTGAAAAGACCATAACGGGTTTTACCGGCAACCCTCTCAGTTGCGATAAAATTGAGACGCTTCAGGTAAATCTGGGGTTAAAATGCAACCAGAAGTGCCGCCATTGCCATGTCTCGGCATCACCTGGCAGACAGGAAGCGATGGGACGCCGCACCATGGAAGAGGTTATAAAGGCCGCCGGGCATATCTGCCCCCAGGCTATAGACCTGACCGGAGGCGCGCCGGAGCTTAACCCCGACATCCGCTGGTTTGTCTCAAGGCTTAAGGACTGCGGCCACAAATTGCAGTTGCGCACGAACCTTACCGCGCTCCTTGAGCCCGGCCTCGAAGACCTGCCCGAGTTCCTTGCGGGTAACAGAGTGGGGCTGGTTGCATCCATGCCCTGCTACCTTGAAGAGAATGTGCGCGCCCAGCGCGGCGCTGGGGTGTACGAAAAAAGCGTAAGGGCCATACGCAAATTGAACTCGTCAAGATACGGTATCGACCCTTCGCTGCGCCTCGACCTCGTATACAACCCCGGCGGCCCGTTCCTGCCGCCGTCCCAGACCGCCCTTGAGGAAGACTACCGCCGCGAGCTTGATATCAGGTTTGGGCTTGTATTTTCAAACCTGCTTACCATCACGAATATGCCGATAGGCCGCCTGTTGGCGGAGATGAAGGAATCCGGCAAGGAGAGCGAATATCTTGAACTTCTGTCCGGCTCGTTTAACCCTGCAACCATAGATGGCCTGATGTGCAGGCATCAGGTAAGCGTCGGCTGGAACGGGACTCTATTTGACTGCGACTTCAACCTCGCGCTTGGGCTGACGGTAGATGAATCCGCGCCTCAAAATCTTTCATTAGTCAATGATTCTAATGTTCCTGCGCTCTCAAAGCGCAGGGTCGTAACCGGAGCCCACTGCTTCGGCTGCACGGCCGGATGCGGCTCGTCCTGCAAAGGCGCGCTCGTATGACGGAAACAGGCAATGCGCGTCCCGGCAGGCTCAGGAAACTATGGCGGCCGCTCTTGCTTCTGGCCGTCGTGGCCTCACTCTTCGTCCTCGCGTTCTATTTCAATATCGCTGAAAGGATAGGCCAGGCCCGGGAATGGGTCGGCTCGCTCGGGGCCTGGGGCCCTCTCGTTTTCAGCGCGATTTATATCATGGCCGTAATCGCCGCCGTCCCGGCATCGGCCCTGACCATTGCGGCGGGCGCGATATTCGGCACGGCCATCGGCGTGGCGGTCGTCAGCGTATCGGCAACGGCGGGCGCGGGGCTTGCATTCCTTTTGGCGCGATATGCCGCGCGCGGGCCTGTCCAGGACTGGCTCGCGGGGAACGAGAAATTTGAGAGGCTCGACCGGATGACAGAGGAGCATGGGGCGGTTCTTGTTGCGCTGACGAGGCTTGTGCCGGTTTTCCCGTTCAACCTGTTAAACTACGGTTTCGGACTTACCCGCGTCCCATTCTGGACATACCTTTTCTGGTCATGGCTTTGCATGCTTCCGGGTACGGTGCTTTATGTCGCCGGGACGGATGTGCTGGTGAGGGCTTTCAGGGAGAGGACGGCTCCGTGGGCCGCGATAGGGGCTTTCATCGGGGCGGTCGTCGTCCTGGTATTTCTCGTCAGGTATGCCAAGAAACGGCTGAAGGGAAAGTAGGGTTCAATCCCTGTAATACAGCTTCTCCAGTTTCTCGGGCGATACTCCAAGAGAATACATTATCCTCAGGGTGTGGTTCCTGAAGGCCGAGTATACCGGGCCGTCCTTCAGGAATTTCCTCGGGGAGGTGATGGCCGGTTCGTTCAAGATGCATATCTTCCCTCCGAGCTTCTTTATCCTGCCCATAAGCTCAACATCCTCCATCAGGGGGATGTCATTATACCCGCCGATTGAATGAAAATAGTCCCGGCCGATAAAGATGGCCTGGTCGCCGTACGGGATGCGGGTGAAGCGCGACCTCAGGCCGGCCGACCACGATGTAAACTTTATGAACGGGTGCTTCGAATCGATAAGCAGGCCGAATGCCCCGCCAACATATTGCCCGGATTTCATAACTTGGGAGACCTTGCTCAATGCGCACTCAGGAAGGGCCGTGTCCGCGTGGAGGAATATCAGCACCGCGCCCAGGGCCGCCGCCGCGCCTGCGTTCATCTGCCTTGCTCGGCCTTTCCCGGATAAAATCCTCAATACCCCGCCGTCTTCGATGACCGCAAGGGTGTCAGCATCCGGGCTCCCGTCCACGATTATTATCTCGCAATCCCCGGCGCCTTTCATGCCGTGCAGCCGTTTTATCAGCGCGTTTATGTTTTCGGCTTCATGGAGGACCGGAATTATGATTGAGAACTTTCTGGACGGCGGCAGGTATTTAATGTCGGATGCTGTATCAATGTCTCTCAGCGTCGGGAGGGTCTTTACACTCTTGCCCTCTCCGGCAAGTATGGCCTGCGTCTCAGCGCAGACCGTCCCTGTACTCCAAACTATTCCCCGGAAGACGGAGGGCGTGTAGCCATCCACCCTGAACCCTATAAGGCAGTAGCCGCCGTCGAAGGCAGGGACGACGACCGCGTCATGGTCGTCCA
>DASXVI010000079.1:0-7676 GCA_036504315.1 Nitrospirota bacterium | reverse complement strand
CACCGACCAGTACTTTATCATTCTTATTATCACTATTAACATCCCCTGAATAAGTAAAGTAATACTGGTCGAGCTCTCGAACTTTTTCTTCTTTGGGAACATCCATCCAACTTAATACTTTTACCTTTATCCAGTCGCTATCTATATCTGAAACTTTCAGGTTTTCGATGATGTCTGTATCTGGCTTAAATTGAACTCCAGTCCACCAAGGATATTCCACTTCTGCAAAAGCCAATGAAGTAATAGAGGATAATACGAGTATAAAAAACAAAATGTTCTTCATAGTACCCTCCTTCTCTCAAAAAAATAGCCGCTTGAGTAGCGGCCATTTCCTTTGGGGTGTTTTTTATTTTAATGGTCGGGGCGATGCGATTCGAACGCACGACCCCTAGCCCCCCATGCTAGTGCGCTACCAGGCTGCGCTACGCCCCGACTAACTTGGAACCGGCTACTTTAAAATGTTGAGGATGCCGTTGATTTCACCCTTTAACTTTTCAAGCGCACCGGCAATATCGCCTTCATTTGCAACAGGAAGCTCGACAGTCCCGCAACCGCCATCCGCAGCCTTGACCGCCTGCGCGGATTGGCCGGATTGACCGGACTTTCGAAGTTCGGCGAGCTTCTTCTTTGCGCCCGCGATTGTGTAGCCCTCCTCGTGGAGCATCCTCTTTATCGTGAGGACAAGCTCCAGGTCTCTGGGCTGGTATGTCCGCTGGCCGCCCCTGTTCTTCTTTGGGGAAAGACCGGGGAACTCCGATTCCCAGTACCTGAGGATGTACGGCTCGACGCCCGCAAGGACGCTCACCTCGCCGATCTTGTAGAACAGCTTTCCCGACTGACCAGCCATATTCAGGAGTGCTATTCTTCCTTACCCTTGTCGACGAAATCCTTGAAGATCATGCTCGGTTTGAAGGTAACCACCTTGCGGGGAGTGATCTCAATGTTCTCTCCCGTCTTGGGGTTCCTGCCCTTGCGCGAGCCCTTGTCGCGGACGACAAAGTTGCCGAACCCGGCAATCTTCACGGTCTCGCCTGCCTTCAAGGTTTCCTTCACGGTCTCCAGTACAGTCTCGACAATGTCGGTCGCCTCTTTCTTCGACAAACCAACCTTCTCATAGACTTCGGAGACAATGTCCGCCTTGGTCATCTTAATCCTCCTGAATTAGTCTAAGCCAGGCAACTTCTCGAATACTAACCCATCGAGTTGCTCAAAGTCAAGGAAAATTATCAGAATTTCGTCATTCGTGATGGTTCTTGTCCGCCATCTTGTCCTTGTTCTCCTCAACTATCTTCTGGGCGATGTGCGCCGGGACCTCCTCGTAGTGCGAGAACGCCATGGTATACATGCCCCTGCCGGAGGTAAGGGAGTTCAATGTAGGCGCATATGACAGCATATCGGCCATCGGCACCTGGGCCGTTACCTTCTGGTTGCTGCCGGCCGAAGTCATGCCCTGGACTTTGCCGCGGCGCGAGTTCAAGTCCCCGATAACATTACCCATTGCGTCTTCCGGTATCACGACGGCGACATCCATGATGGGCTCGAGTATCGTCGGCTTGCACTCCTGCACGGCCTTCTTGAACGCCATCGAACCGGCGACCTTGAACGCCATTTCGGACGAGTCCACATCGTGGTACGAGCCGTCCACCAGCGTTACCTTGACATCGACGACCGGGTAGCCCGCGACCACGCCTCCGTGCATCGCGTCTATTATGCCCTTCTCGACCGCCGGAATATACTGGCGGGGTATGGAGCCTCCGACAATCTTGTCGACAAACTCGAAACCGCCGCCATGCGGAAGCGGCTCCATCTCTATCGTGCAGTCGCCGTACTGGCCGCGTCCGCCCGACTGCTTTTTGTATTTGCCCTGCACCCTCGTCTTGCCTTTTATGGACTCTTTGTATGGTATCTTCGGGGTCTTCATCAGTATATCCGCGCCGAACTTCCTCTTGAGCCTCTCCAGAGTAATCTCAAGATGGAGCTGTCCCATGCCGGAGAGTATCATCTCGTGGGTCTGCTCATCGCGGGAAAACCTCAGCGTCGGGTCCTCCTCCAAAATTCTGTGGATGCCGTTTGCAACCTTGTCCTCGTCGCCCTTGTTCCTCGCCTCGATGGCAAATGATATTACAGGCTCCTGGTACTTCACCGGGTCGAACTGGACCGGGTGCGCCTTGTCGCAGAGCGTGTCGCCTGTGAGTGTATCCTTGAGCTTTGCGACCGCGCCTACCTCTCCAGCCTTCAGCACCTGGGCCGCCGCCTGTTTCTTGCCTTCGAGGTAAAATACCTGCCCGATATGCTCTTCCTTCTGATGGTTCGCGTTATAGACATTCGAGTCGGACTTTATCTGGCCGGTTATGACGCGGAACAGGCTGAGCTTTCCGGCGAACGGGTCGGCGATGGTCTTAAAGACGATGGCCGAGAACGGGGCCTCCCTGTCCAGCTTCGGGGCAATCTCCTGGCCGGTTTTTAAGTCTTTGCCTGTTATCGGGGCTATCTCGGATTTTTCAAGCGGGTTGGGGAAGGCGGTTATAATCATGTCGAGCAGGGGCGTGACGCCTATTTCCTTGGGTGAAGCGCCGCATAGCACCGGGATTAAATTCCCGGCGATGCAGCCTGTCCGAAGGCCTTTTAGGACCTCATCCTGGGTCAGTTCGCCAGTATCGAGGTATTTCTCGGTCAGGGCGTCGTCGGACTCCGCGACCTTCTCGACGAGCTTCATGCGGTGTTCCTCGGCCGAGGCCTTCAGGTCGGCAGGGATATCTTCTTCTTTATATTTTCCGCTTCCTTCCTGAAATATCAGCGCCTTCATCCGCAAAAGGTCGATAACGCCCCTGAATGTATCCTCCGCGCCGATAGGTATCTGCACCGGGATGGCGTCCTTACAAAGGCCCTTAGCACAGTCCTTCAGGACCATGTCGAAATCCGCGCGTTCCTTGTCCATCTTGCTGATGAATATTATCTTCGGGAGTTTGAATTCGTTTGAGTATTCCCAGACCTTTTCGGTCTCGGCCTTGATGCCGGATATCGGGGAAAGGATTACTACCGCGCCGTCCACCGCCCTGAGGCAGCCCTTGGCGTCTTCGAGAAAATTGATGTAGCCGGGAGTATCGATTAGAGTTACTTTGTGGTTGTTCCATTCAAGGAACGCGGCGGCTGAACTGATGCTGGACCGCCTCGCTATCTCTTCGGGTTCAAAATCCGTGACCGTATTGCCGTCTTCCACTCTCCCAAGGCGGTCTGTCGCCTTGGCGGCAAAAAGCATCGCCTCGACGAGAGATGTCTTGCCGGCTCCGCCATGGGAGATGACTGCAACATTTCTCAAATTCTCCACCGCATACTCTTTCATATTACCTCCTGTCGGGTTTATGAAATAGACTATTTGTGTCGAATTATTTCCGGCCGCCAACGGACTTGCCTGAAAGGGCCTGAAGCCCCATTTCTATCTCGCCCTGTCCACCCCTCAATTATCCTTATCGGCTATCCGGCTATTTTTATTATTTCCGGGCGCAGAAGGCCCTTGCCGCCCTTTATCATCCTGTCGTAAATCCTGATAAGCACGACGGACAGGCCGAGGAAGACGCATCCGTCTATCGCCTGCCAGTAATCCAGCGTTATCGCGCCGCTTATCGCCGGGCCGTACTTTCCGCCCAGCGCCGCCCCGATGAAAAGGAATATCACCGGTATCATATACACTATAAACGAGGATTTCAGGAACATCCCCGAATCGATCTTCAGTATGACCTGCTGGCCGGGGACCGCGCCGATTTTGTTGTCCGCCTCAAGCACCCTGTCGCCCGATATCGCCTTGCAGCTCCCGGCGGCCTTGCAGCCCTCGCACCCGCCCGACTTTGACATCTGGACTATCGCCGGTCCGTCCTTAGTCAGTTCCATTACTACGCCTGTTTCTTCCATGCTATTCTTCCTTTAGCAGACGGTACTCGATACTGTCCACCAATGCCTCCCATGAGGCCTCGATGACGTTCTCGGACACCCCTACAGTTCCCCATTTGCCGGTCTCGTCACCGGACTCGATAAGTACCCGTACCTTAGCCTTCGTGCCGCTCCCGGCTTCGAGCACCCGGACCTTATAGTCTAGCAACTCCACACCCGCAAGCTGCGGGTAATGTTTCTCGACGGCCTTCCGAAGCGCGTTGTCCAGCGCGTTGACCGGGCCGTTGCCCATCGCGGCGGTGTATTCGAATTTATCCTTTTCCGGGCCGACCCATACGCGGATAGTGGCCTCGGACACCGTTTCTTTTTTAGCCTCGTACCACTCGGTGATAACGCGGTAGCCCTCAAGCTCGAAGAAACGCTTGTGCTTGCCGGTGGCCTTCTTTATCAGAAGCTCGAAGGACGCCTCTGCCCCCTCGTACTGGTAGCCCTGGCCTTCCATCTCCTTGAGGGTCTTCAGTATCTTCTTGACCTCGGGCGTGTCCTTGCCCAGGTCGATGCCGAACTGCGCGGCCTTCTGGGTGACATTGCCCCGGCCCGAAAGGTCCGATACGAGTATCCTCTGCTCGTTGCCGACCGACTGGGGCTTTATATGTTCGTAGGTCTCGGAGAGCTTCAACACGGCCGAGACATGCATCCCGCCCTTGTGCGCAAAGGCCGAGTCCCCCACGAACGGCTGGTGTTTGTAGGCCCTCAGGTTCGCAATCTCGGAGACATACCGGGATACCTCCTTAAGCCTCTTCAGGTTTTCGGCCGGTATGCATTCCATCCCCATTTTCAGGGTTATTGCCGGGATGATTGAGCAGAGGTTCGCATTGCCGCACCGCTCGCCGTAGCCGTTTATGGTGCCCTGCACCTGTGAAGCGCCAAGCTGGACGGCCATCAGGGAGTTGGCCACGGCAAGCTCGGAGTCGTTGTGAGTGTGTATCCCGAACGGGGCGGTTATGTGGTTTCTCATGCCGAGGATTATGACCGACAGCTCCCACGGAAGAGTGCCTCCGTTGGTATCGCACAATACCAGGCAGTCCGCCCCGCCCGATACCGCCGCCTGAAGCGTCTTTATAGCGTACTCGGGGTTGGCCTTGTACCCGTCGAAGAAATGCTCCGCGTCATAAAATACCTCACCCATATTCGCTTTCAGAAAGGCGACCGAGTCATGTACCATGTCGAGGTTTTCTTCAAGCGATATGCCCAGCGCGTGCGTCACATGCAGGTCCCAGGCCTTGCCGAATATGGATGCCGCCTGCGCGCCGGACCCTACGACCTTGAGAAGGTTTGCGTCCTGGTCCGCCTCGATTCCTGCACGTCTTGTGCTTCCGAACGCCGATACCTTCGAGTTGGCAAAACTCATCTCCTTTGCCTTCCCAAAGAACGCCTCGTCGCGCGGGTTGGAACCAGGCCATCCGCCCTCTATATAATGCACGCCCAGTTCGTCGAGCCTGGATGCTACCCGCAGCATATCCTCAAGCGAAAAGGATACATCCTCGGACTGTGCCCCGTCTCTGAGCGTAGTATCGTAAATTTTAATCATCTTTTCCCTGCGAAATAACGAGAAAACGGCTGAAACAGGCAGGCGTAAAGACGCCGGGACGCCCCAAAATACCTTAAGCGCCTAAAAACACCCTTCGATATATTTTTATAGCATTAAACCTGTTAGAAATTCAAGAAAATATTTATATGGCGGGTATTTGGACGGATTTCCGGGACGGACGCGCCTGCCTGTATCAGTTAGTCAGCGGCAGGGATACATAAAAGCGGCTTCCAACGCCCGGTTCGGAGGTAACCCATACCCTGCCGCCGGACCTGTCTACGAGCTTCCTTACGAGAGTGAGGCCCATGCCGTCGCCTCCGACCTCGGTCTCGTTAAGCCTGCCGAACATCTCCCATATGGTGTTCTGGCGGTCTTCGGGGATGCCTATCCCGTTGTCCTCTACGCAGTAGACCGCCGTATGGGAGTCTGTCAGCCCGTTTATCCTGATGACAAGCGGCCTCCCGTTATCCCGGTACTTTATCGCGTTGTCTATCAGGTTGGAGAAAACCTGGTTGATATGGACGGAGTCGCCTTTGCAGGCCGGCAGGGACCCGACAGTTACCTCGGCATCCACCTGCTGTAACTGGAACGACATAGCGGAGATTATCTCGTTTATAATGTTCCGAATATCTATATGGACGGGCTTTATTTCGTCCCTGCCTGCCCGCGAGAGCTTCAGGAGGCCGTTTAACAGGCCGTCGATTTTTGCGACGCTGCTGTTTATATAGCCTACCGATTCGAGAATCTGCTCCCTTCTCTGCCTATTTACGCCTGTACCGGAGGCGTTGTCCGCTTCTATGATGTCCGCGCAGGCCTTCGCCAGCAGGCTGCTGAAACCTTGTATATTCACAAGCGGCGAACGAAGGTCGTGCGAAGTCGTATAAATCAGGGTTTCAAGTTCTTTCTTATTCTGTTCGAGGGCGCGGGCAATATTTTCCTTCTCCTCTTCGACCCGCTTGCGTTCGGTCACATCCACAGCGAGGACAAGCCTCGCGCCGCGGCCGTTGAAAGTAATGTTGTGCGTATTTATTTCAGCGGTTATTATTGAGCCGTCCTTGCATATCAGCTTCCATGTGCCGGCATAGCATACTTCGGAACTCTCCTGAGTCTTGTCGTATACCATCGACATCATCGAGAGCATCAGGTCGGGCGGGTGCATCTCCGTGATGCGAATCCCCATAAACTCCTGCATGCTATAACCATAGTGCTGGACAGCCGGTTTGTTTACCGCCAGGAACTTCAGGGTGTTTATATCGTATACCCATATCGGGTTGGGGTTCGAGTCGAACAATACCCTGTATTGTTTCTCAGAGTTTTCCAACGCCTTCATAACAACTTCCCTGCGGGTCATTTCGCGGCGGATAAACAGCATAAGCAGGACCGTCGTCGCAATTACGAACACAAACCCCTTGTATATCGTGAGACGGGTAAGGAGGCTGATGTCGGTTATGAGGAAACCGAGGACCGAACTTGAGCAAAAAATCCATAACGAGCTGAACCCCGCATAGGCAAGGGATATTTTTATTGCAGAGTTTAGGGGTGGGTGTTTACTAAACACCATATTCCAATCCATAATATGCGATTATAAAACAATTATAAGCTAAGAGCAATTACAATTTAACTTAAAAAAATTTCCCGCATGTAGTATAATTCAGCCCTCATGTTCGGGAAGTTATTCCACATACAAAACAACGGAAATTGAAAAGGAAAAATGGAAGAAAAATACCATCATAAAATAGCGGGCGAGTTGAATATCGGCACCAGGCAGGTTGCCGCGGTGGCGGCGCTTCTCGAAGAAGGCGGGACCGTACCCTTCATAGCGCGGTACCGGAAAGAGGCCACCGGCGAACTGGACGAAGTGGCGATTGCCGCCGTGCGCGACAGGCTGGCCCAGTTGCGCGAGCTTGATGCCAGGCGCGACGCCATAATCAAGTCGCTCGAAGAGAGAAACCTTATTACGGACGAGCTGCGGGGCAAGATAGCCGCGGCCGAGACGATGACGGTGCTCGAAGACATATACCTCCCCTACCGTCCGAAGCGCAGGACGCGCGCTACAATCGCGCGGGAGAAGGGGCTGGAACCGCTCGCCAAGCTGATATTCGACCAGACCGGCGCCGACCCGGCTGTCGAGGCTGCCGCGTTCGTCGACCCGGACAAGGCCGAAAATGCGGTCAAGACCGTGGACGAGGCGCTTGCA
>DASXVI010000078.1:0-2667 GCA_036504315.1 Nitrospirota bacterium | reverse complement strand
GCCGGGGCTGTTTATCACCCCGCCCGCGTCGAGGAATATATCCATCAACCCTTCTTGCATCATCCTGCGGTAGACGGTCTTGGTGCCGGGCGTGATGACGAGCCTCGTGCCGTCCGCTACGCGCTTCCCTTTCAGCACCTGGGCGGCCTGTGCAAAGTCTTCGAAGTAGCCGTTGGTCGTCGAGCCCAGGTATGCCTGCTGGACTTTGACATCCTTGCAGTCCGGGTCTGTAATCTTTCGCGCGTTGTCCACCATATGCGGGAACGCAATGGTCGGCTCCAGTTCGTTTGCCTTTATCTCGATCGTCCGCACATAGCCCGCGCCCGCGTCCACCCGTATTTCCTTGTAGTCGGACTCGCGGTTGTTCTCGCGCAGCCATGCCTTCGTGTGGTCGTCGGACTCGAACAGCCCGACCTTCGCGCCCGCCTCGACGGCCATCGACGCCATCGTTATGCGGGCCGGTATGTCCAAACCCTCGACGGTGTCCCCGAAGAATTCGAGCGACTGGTATGTCGCGCCGTCCGCGCCGATTTTGCCTATCAGGTGGAGTATTACATCCTTTGAAAACACCCCGGGCGTAAGCCGCCCCGTAATTACCACTTTAATAGCCTGAGGGCACATCATCCATGTCGCGCCCATCGATATCGCCGCGGCGACATCCGTCGAGCCCATGCCAGTGCAGAAGGCCGCGAGCGCGCCTCCGTTGCAGGTGTGGCTGTCCGCGCCCACCATCAGCATTCCGGGGCTCGTCACCGACTCGCCCAACACGAGGTGCGAGACACCTTCGCCGACATCGTATATCCGGCAGCCCGACCGCTTCGCATAGTCCCGAAGCTTGGTGTGGCCCGTGGAGACTTCCTTGAACGAAGACGGCGAGGCGTGGTCGATAAATATCGCGACGCGCGAGGGGTCTTTCGCGAGGCTGCCCCCAAGCTCGTTTATCTTGTCCACCGTAAGCGGGCCGGTCCAGTCCTGCACATAGGCGAAATCGACCTTGACTATGGTCAACTCCCCGCTCTTGACGGACGCGCCCGCATGCTGGCTTACCAGTTTTTCAGCGAGTGTCTGGGCCATTTTTTATCCCTCAGACCGGTACATGCGCCGCCCTCTTGTTGACGGCGTCCCAGTTTATGTTTTCGAAGAACGCATCGAGGTACGGGGCGCGCTTGACGCCGTAATCCACCATGTAGGCGTGCTCATAGACATCCAGCACCAACAGGGGCGCGCACCCGAACACGCCGCCGATATCGTGCATGTCCATCGTGTAGGAATGGAGGGAGTCGTCGTTGAAGTTCCAGCATAGCACCACCCAGCCGCGCGCGCTCATTCCGGCGGCCTTGAACATCGTCTTGAACTTGTCGAACGAGCCGTATCTGGCGTCTATTAAATCGGCTGCCTTCCCCGTTGCCGGGCCGCCGGGGCCGCCCAGGTTTCCAAAGTACAGCTCATGGAGCGCTATCGCGTTTGCCGTGAACGGCTCTTCCTTCTTCAGTTCGCGGTACGGGGAATATGTCCCGTTCGCGCCCTCGGTGGACGCGGTCTCAAGCTCCTTCTCTATCAGGTTCAACTTGTCTACATAGCCCTTATATAGGACATCCCTGTGCTGTTGGATCTGGCTGTCGGATATGCCCTTGAGTTTGCCTTCGAGTTTGAATTCCTTTACCTGGTGCATATTCTCCTCCTTGGGGATTTGCGGTCCTGCATCAATTCTCGGGTAGTATTAATATTCCGGCGGGTTTTAATAAAGTATACCAGAAAGCGCCGGGCCGTCAATTTTTCAGGCCGCTAAATCATATCCGTAGGACATAAAATGCAGCTCTCCGCCGATTTCCCCGGAGAGGTAATCCGCCTTATCCGAAAGCAGGAAAAGCGCGAGCTCCGCGACCTTATCCGGGTCTTTCAATTTCCCGGACTGTTTGTATCCCCAGTATACCCGGTAGGCCTCGCCTCCCAGCCTGTGGATGTCCGTCTTCCGTATGTCCTCCTGCATCCTGGTGTCCATCACGCCTGGGTCCAGTCCGAATACCTGTATATTGTGGCCGCCAAGCTCTTCGGCAAATAAACGGGTGAGGTGGTTTAACCCCGCCTTTGCGACCGAATATACCCCCAACCGGGCAAGCACGGTCTCCGCAAGCCCGGATGTCACATTTATTATCCTGCCGTGCCTTTTGGCTATCATGCCGGGCACCGCCGCCCTGGTGCAGAGGAACGCGCTCCGCAAGTTCACGGCCATGGCGTGGTCGAATTCTTCGACTGACACATCCTTCAGCGGGCCTATCGGCTCGACGATGGCGGCGTTGTTCACGAGGATGTCCGGCAGGCCCAGCTTCATCTCGACTGTGCGCATGAGGTTCGTTATGTCGCCCGCGTCGGAAACGTCCGCCTTTATGGCAATGGCGTGGCCCCCATTGTCCTGTATAATCGAGACCGTCCTCTCCAGCTCGTCGCGCGTCCGGGATGCAACGGCGACGCTCGCGCCTTCCTTTGCACAAGCTATAGCGATAGCCCGCCCCAAGCCCCTGCCGCCGCCTGTGACGATAGCGACCCTGCCGTCAAGCATGCCCACAATTGCACCTCCGGTTTACGGTTGTATAAGCGAGGGTACTCGGCTGGAACGAAAGGCTGGAAGATGTGCGGTTGAAAGGGTTTGGCTTCCTTTAGAATCAT
>DASXVI010000077.1:0-4485 GCA_036504315.1 Nitrospirota bacterium | reverse complement strand
ATATTTACGGGCCGGGGCGGAATCTTTTTCCCGTTGACAGTTATTGAGCGTTGGCAGATAATACAGCCTTCAAATTTTGGGAGAGCCCGATGGAAATGAAGCCGGAAAAGAAAAGCCTTTACAACAGGCTGCACGACATCGTAATCGGCGGCGGCCGGAATATCTTCGACCCTGCCGTGTTCCACAACATGTCGCTCATCGCGTTTTTTGCATGGGTGGGCCTGGGTGCGGACGGCCTGTCCTCGTCTTCATACGGCCCGGAAGAAGCCTTCCTCGCGCTCCAGGGGCATACCCACTTAGCACTTTTCGTCGCACTTGGCACCGGCATAACAGTCTTTGTCATATCGGCGTCATACTCCCAGATAATCGAGCTGTTCCCGACCGGCGGCGGCGGATATCTCGTCGCCAGCAAGCTCCTCTCGCCAACGGTGGGCATGGTCTCCGGCTGCGCGCTGATGATAGACTATGTCCTCACAATCGCTATATCGGTCGCATCGGGCGCGGACGCGGTATTCAGCTTCCTGCCCGGCGGCGTCTATTTGTACAAGTTGTGGTTCGGGGCGCTGATTGTCGTGGTGCTTACGGTGATGAACATGCGCGGCGTCAAGGAATCCATCGCCCCGCTCATCCCGATATTCATGATATTCCTGTTTACCCATGTATTCTTTATCGTTTACGCGCTCGGCTCCCACATAGGAAATGTGCCGGAGCTTATCGGCACGACCCACACCGAGATGCAGCAGACCCAGGCGGAGCTTGGGTGGTGGGGGATGATATTCCTGATACTTCGGGCTTACAGCATGGGCGCGGGTACTTATACCGGTATCGAGGCCGTCAGCAACGGAATGTCGCTTTTGCGGGAGCCGAAGGTCAAGACCGGCAAGCGCACGATGCAGTATATGGCCGTTTCGCTCGCGTTCATGGTCGTAGGCCTCCTTTTCGCGTACCTGCTGTTCGATGTCCACCATGTGCCGGGCAAGACGCTGAACGCGGTCCTTTACGAGAATGTCACGGCAGGCTGGGGCAGCGGGCCGGCGAGCGCGCTCGTCCTGGTAACCCTCATATCCGAGGCGGTGCTGCTGTTCGTCGCGGCCCAGACCGGCTTCCTCGGCGGCCCGAGGGTCCTGGCGAACATGGCACTGGACAGGTGGTTCCCGACCAAGTTCTCGATGCTTTCCAACAGGCTCGTTTCTCAGAAGGGCATCATAATGATGGGCGGGGCGGCGCTCGTCACGATGTTATTGACCCGCGGCTCGGTCAAGTTCCTCGTCGTGCTTTACTCCATCAACGTCTTTATCACCTTCCTGCTGTCCCAGCTCGGCATGGTGCGGCACTGGTGGCAGGAGAAGGCGAAGAAGGAACGCTGGAAAAAGGGCTTCGTCATAAACGGCATCGGCACGCTGCTCACCGCATTCATACTCGTCTCCGTCACGGTGATAAAGTTCGATGAGGGCGGCTGGATTACGATAATAATAACCTGCGCGCTCATAGGCATCTCACTGTTGATAAAGAAGCATTATTTAAACACCGCGAAGGTCCTCAAAAGGCTCGATTTCCTCGTGGACGCCACAGGTACGTACAAGACCGACGGCGCCGAGGAAGGCTTAAAGAAACCGGAATACGACAAGAACGCCAAGACGGCGGTGCTGCTCGTGAACGGCTACAACGGGCTTGGGCTCCATACCATGCTGAATGTAATCAGGCTTTTCGGCGGGACATTCAGGAACTTCGTATTCGTGCAGGTGGGCATCATAGACGCCGGGACATTCAAGGGGACCGAGGAGCTTGAGCACCTCCAGAGGAAGGTGCATGAAGACCTGAACCTCTATGTAAACCTCGTCAGCCGCAAGGGCTATTACGCGGAGGCGATTTCCTCCGTCGGGATCGATGTCGTGGAAGAGATTGCAAAGATAACTCCCAAGATACAGGAGCGCTTCCCGCAGGCCGTCTTCTTCGGCGGCCAGCTCGTCTTCCCGAACCCGTCGATATTCACGGGCGTCCTGCATAACTACACTATTTTCGCCGTACAGAGGTACTTCTATACCCAGGGCATCCCCATCGTTATGATGCCTATCAGGGTGTAGCCCGTGCGCAGACGCTGTTCCGCATCTCTCCTTATAGCCTCTCTTCTGCTGGCGCTGTGCGCCTGCGGGAAAAACGCCGAGACAGCCCAGGCAAGCATCCCTCAGCCCGAAATGCCGGCCGGCACGATATCCGTGCGCGTGGTCAGGGTGGTGGACGGGGACACTATAAAGGTGATGGTCGGCAGGCGGACCGAACGGGTCAGGCTAATCGGCATGGACACCCCGGAAACCAAACGGAACCGCAAGTTCGAAAGGGATATCAGAAAAGAACGCACAAAGACGCCAAGGGAAGTCCTGGCGGCCGGCCGGGAAGCCAAAGAGTATATGTCCGGCCTGCTGAAGCGCGGGGATGCTGTAAGGCTGGAAAAGGATGTCCAGGAGCGCGACAAATACGGCAGGCTTCTTGCCTATGTATGGCTGGAGGGCGGGGGGCCGCAGGGCAAGCCGCTGCTTTTAAACGCGGCGCTGCTTGAAAACGGGTATGCCAGGCTAATGACTATCCCGCCGAATGTGAAGCGGGTTGAGTACTTCAGGAAACTTCAGGAGTACGCCCGGCAAAACCACGCCGGAATCTGGTCCAGACTCGCCAGATAAATAAATTTAAGGCCCGGCAAGTCAACGACTTCCGGGCCTTTTTATTTTGTCAGAAGATACTCAGGTGCGGGTATCTCATTATACATGGTTGCGGAGCATCAGCTCTATCGGGTGGGGGTGAAGGTAATACTGTTTTTTGAGGTAAGGCTCCTCGTACTTGCGCACGAAATGGGACAGCAGCGTGATTGGCACGATAAGCGGTACATAACCTTCCCGGTATTCGTGGATGAGATCCAACGCCTCTTTTTTCTCGTCCGATTTCAGCTGGGTTTTGAAGTAGCCAAGTATGTGCATCAGCACGTTGACCTGCTTCTGACGGGTGGCCTTCAGAGAGAGGGCCCTCATGAAAAGCAGTTCGTAGTCGCGGTAAAGCTCCGTTATGTCGGCCGCGGAGCCCTCCGCGAGCAACGCTCCGAGATGGCGGTATATGTCCGGGCTGTGCGCAAAGACCATCAGCTTGTGCGCGGTATGGAAGCGGATGAGGGAACCCAGGCTCCATTTGGATGCGAGCAGTTCCCGCCAGCGCTTGTACGCGAAGACCCGCTCGAAAAAGTTCTCGCGGATGTCCGGGTCGTGCAGCCTGCCCTCGTCCTCGACCGGAAGCAGCGGGAAGCGGTCCTTGAACATCCCCGCGAATATCCCGGAGCCGGTCTTTACCGTGTGTCCGTCCTCCTGAAAAACTTTCACCCGGTACATACCCGATGACGGCGAATTGCTCTTGAAGATGAAGCCGCACAAATCCTTCCCCTCAAGCTCGTCGAGCTTTTTCAGGCACCATTGCTGCATCCTGGCGGTAATGTCCTGATGGGTGTGCGATGTAACGAGCCTCGGCGCATCGGGGTTGCCTTCTAAGTGCATGGACTCGCGCGGTATGCCCAGGCCGCACTCGGCCTCGGGGCATACGGGCACGAACTCGACAAACTGCCCGACCGTATCGACAAGGAAATGGTCGAGCTTGTGGCCGCCGTCGTAGCGCACCTTTTCTCCAAGCAGGCAGGTGCTTATGCCGAGTCTGATTTTTTCGTCCATAACCTACACCCTAACATTTACCCTGCGGTAAAATCAATTAATTATTTTACGCCATCCAGGAATCCGCAATTATCCCCACAAACAACAAAACTATGTACGCAATTGACGACGCGAAGGCGAGGCCAAAGCGGTCCGTGCGGAAAAGGAAGATGTAGAAACAGGTGGCAAGGCAGAAACCCAGGGCAAGCGAGACCGCAGCAAAAAATCCCGAACACGTTCCGGCGAAAAAAAGCGCGGACGCAGCCGGTATGAGAGCGACGACATAGGACATCGCGAACGCCCTGGTGTAGGGCTCGCCCATCGAGACAGGCATTACCGGCAGGCCCGCGGCCGCGTATTCGCACCTGTGCGACAGCGCCAGGGCGAGGAAATGCGGGGGCTGCCAGAGCATCATGACGAGGAAAAGCACGAAAGCGTCGAACCCTATGGCGGGCCTGACAGACGCATAGCCTATCAGCACGGGGAGTGCCCCGGGTATCCCTCCGAGCACCGTGCCGAAGGGCGATTTCCGCTTTAAATACAGCGTATACACAGTAGTGTAGGATATTGCCGCGAGACATATCAAGGCCGAAGCCGTAAGCGAAAGGAATTTACCCGCAAGCGCGGCCGAGAACAGGATAAGGCCGCAGGCGGCAAGGAAGGCGCGCGGCCTTCCGATGCGGGCGATTGCGGCGGCGCGTCCGGAAACCCTCGGCATCAGCGCGTCAGTCTCCTGCTCCAGCAGGATATTTATCACGGAAGAGCCCGCGGCCGCCATGAATACGCAGGCCAGGCAAAG
>DASXVI010000076.1:0-3237 GCA_036504315.1 Nitrospirota bacterium | reverse complement strand
TTCCAGGGCGTCAGCGTCCGGCTGCAGGAATATGCCCATCGCCGCCGCCAGTTTGCCGTCCTCGTCGCTCGTGACGCTGTAATCCACCGCGGCAAGCTCGATGCGGGCGATGTCCTTCAGCCTGACTATGTCGCCGCCGGTGGATGCGCGCACTACCATGTTCCCGAACTCGTCAGTGTTGGCAAGCCTGCCGCGGACGGTGACGGAGTACTGCATTTGTGAACCGGCAGGGGCGGGCGGCACTCCTACGCGGCCCGCCGGGGCGACGACGTTCTGCTCCTGTATCACCTTCGTCACGTCCGTTGCCGTTACGCCGAGACGTCCCATCTTCTGCGGGTCGAGCCAGATCCTCATGCTGTAATCGCGGCCGCCAAAGACGCGGACATTGCCGACGCCCTTGACGCGGGTGAGCGCATCGACTAAGTTGAGCGTCGCGTAGTTGCTGAGGAACACGTTGTCGTAACGGCCGTCGGGGGAAGTCAGCGTAACCACCGACAGGAAGTCGCTTGCCGACTTGCGCACCGTGACTCCCTGCCGGAGGACGTCCGCCGGTAGCGAGCTCTGCGCAATAGATATGCGGTTCTGCACATCGACCGCCGCGATGTCCTGGTCCGTGCCGACGTCGAATGTGATGGTGAGGTTGTAGCCGCCGTCGTTGGAGCACTTGGAGTCCATGTACAGCATGTTCTTCGCGCCGTTGATCTGCTGCTCAAGCGGAGCGGCGATGGATTCGGCGACAACCTGCGCGTTCGCCCCGGGAAACACTGTAGAGACCTGCACCTGCGGCGGCACTATGTGCGGGTACTGCGAGATAGGCAGGTTAAGACCCGCAATCACGCCCGCGATGAGTATTATCAGCGATATGACCGACGACAGTATCGGCCTGTCTATGAAGAAATTAAACATCCTTAGACCGCCTTCTTGGCAGAGGCGGGTTTTGCGGGCGCGCCTTCAGGTTTGGCGCCCATCGGCACGGGCTTTACGGCCATGCCGGGTTTCACCTTGGCGGTGCCTTCGACTATGACGACCTCGCCCGGGGCAAGCCCCTTGTCTACGATAAGGTCATTGTCGACCCTTGCGGTGGAAGTGATGGTGCGCGGCTCCGCCTTGCCGTCCTTGCCGACCACCAGCACGGAGCGGATGCCCTGCATCTCCTGGACCGCCTGCATCGGCACGCGGATGGCGTTCGGGTTCTCTATCGCCGGGAACACCAGCCGGACGAACTGGCCGGGGAGCAGGAGGTTTTTGGGATTAGGCATAGACACGCGTACCGCGAGGGTGCCAGTCTGCTTGTTGATGGCCGCGTCCATAAAGTTTATATGCGCGGAGTGTTCATAAACCGCCCCGTCCGACAGTATGACCTTAATATGGGCGGCTTCGCGTCCCTTGCCGGTGCCTAACATGCGGTTAAGCTGGAGGAGCTTCTGTTCGCTGACGGTCGTGGTCGCATATATCGGGTCTACCGAATATATCGTGGTGAGGAGCGTCGCGTTTGCGGATACGAGCGAGCCCGGACGCACCAGCGCCTTGCTTGCGACGCCGTCCCTCGGGGCGGTTATCGTCGCGTAGCCGAGGTTCAGCTCCGCCTGACGGACGCCGGCCTTACCGGCCTCTACCACGGCCGCGTCTGCCAGTTCCTTCGCGGTTGCCGCGTCAAGGTCCTGCTGGCTTATCGCCTGGTCTTCCGCAAGCGGCTTCAGGCGCGCAAGGTTCTGCCGGGAGTTTACGAGCGAGGCATTTGCCTGGGCAAGCGAGGCCTTCGCCTGCGCGAGCGCAACGATGTACGGCTGCTGGTCAATCACAAACAGAAGCTGGCCCTTTTTGACCCGCGCGCCGTCCTCGAACGCCTGTTTCTCGAGTATGCCGCCTATGCGGGAGCGGATTTCGACTTCATCCTTCGCCTCCGTCTGGGCGACGTATTCCTCCGTCAGCGTGACCGGCGAGGGGGTGACCGTTATTACCGAAACTTCCGGCGGCGGCATCTGCGGCATCTGCTGCGGACCCTTCGGTTTGCATGATGCAAGGATAAATACGAGCGATATGGCGAGCAGGCAGGTCAGCGGCGTGCCGAGCCGTCTTCTAAGTGCTGAATGTTCCATTTTCAAATGATTCTCCTTTTACTATTACTAAAAAACAATCAGGGCTATTGTTGTCTGTCCCTGCGGGTCTTTTCCGCGAGGGCATGAAGTCCGCTAATCGCGAAGTGGTTGGCGTCTTCCGCGAATTTCTCTATCCATTCATCATTTATAGTAAATCCAGCAAAAATGTTCTCGAAAATAATGCGGTTGTCGTAGACGAAAGGCGCGGCCGAGGTGCAAAGCAGCAGGCCCCTCAGCACGGCCGGATCGTCGTCGGGCAGCCCCATTACCCTGGAAATTATTTGCTTCAGCAATGCTGAGTTAGGCTTCATTTCACTTGCGATTACCTCAAAAAGTGCGTTGGTCGGCGCGGACATCTCCCGCGCGATAAGCTTGGAACTCCAATTGTCGGGTGACGGGTCGAGCAACGATTTTGTCATCTCCAGCAGGAAATCAGAGAGTTTCTGTTCCGGGCTGGTCGGCTCGTCCAAGGTCCTGCGGAGCATATCACCATTGAACAGCCTCCTGTCGGCCTCGCGGGCGGCCTCAATATAGAGCCGCTCCTTGCCGCCGAAGTGGTAGTTAACCGCCGCAGGGTTAACGGCGGCCAGCTCGCTTACCTCGCGGGCGGTTGTGCGGTCATATCCCTTTTCGGCAAACAGCTTCCCGGCGGCCTCGATAATTCTGGCTCGGGTGCACAGGTCCTCAGAGCAGTGCGTATTGGGTGTTTTTGGGGTTGTTTTTTTCATGGGGAGGCATGATAGCACGAAAATTTTATTTTTCAAATACAAATTTTAAATTCCGATTTAAATGCCCCAAGACTGCCATGAAAGGCCGTAAAGGCATATAAATATTATCAATTATTTATTCTGGGCACAATGCGGAGTTCAAGATTATAGACGGGCAGGGTGGGAAAAAGTTACTTGAATATTTTTTCGTACTTGGGCTGGCCGCAGGCAGGGCATTTGTCGAACTCTATCAGCCTGTCGAGGTATTCATGCACGGCAATAATGAAATTCGCATGGCTCCAGGTGAGCGGCGAAACTGACAGCGGCTCGTCGGTATACGGGTTCACCTGTTCGGCGAGCACCCCGCTTGTCAGCGCCCTTTCCGCAACCCATTCCATTATGCCGAGCGCCGGGGCGAGTTCTTCTTTTGT
>DASXVI010000075.1:0-2691 GCA_036504315.1 Nitrospirota bacterium | reverse complement strand
ACAAACCTCGCCCCCCGGGACCTTGCGGACGAGGCTTTTTTGCGGAGGATAAGGTACAAGGTAAAAATCGACCGGCCTACCGAACCTGAATACAGGGAGATATTCAGGAGGAACTGCATAAGCCACGGGCTTGAATACAGGCAGGAGGTTGTCGGATACCTTTTAAGCGAGCATTACGCCAAACGAAAGATCGCGCTGAACGCATGCCATCCAAGGGATATCGTCGAACAGCTTCAGGACATAGCACGGTATCAGGGGGGTAAGGCTGAATTGACGGAGGCTGCGGTAGACCAGGCCTGCATGAACTATTTCGTAGATATGTGATGGCTAATCATGCATCCGCACAATCGCCTTGACGAAACCTTCGGGCCGTTTCTGGAGCAGTTCGTATGCCGCCTCCATTTCTTCCAGCCGGAAGCCGTGGGTGCAAAGCGGGGTTATGTCCAGCCCGCCTGAAGTGACGGCCTCTATGGCTTCGTTTATATTGCTCATGAAATTCTCGGCGCTCCTGTCGTGCGCATTTACGACATCAAGCCTCTTCTGGTTCCAGAGCTGGAGGTTTACCTCTCTCGGGCCGTCCTGGTGATAACCCGCAATCACCAGCCTCCCGCCCTCGCGCGATAACTCACCCGCAAGGTCTAAGGGCCACTGCATGCCGGTCGCCTCGATAACCCTGTCGCAACCCCGGCCGGATGTCAGGGCCTTCACCCTGTCCATTATCTTCCAGTGGTCATCCATCGGGAGCGCCTCGTCCGCGCCGTAGAACGAGGCTATCTCGCGCGAAAAGCTCCGTCTGGATACAGCAATAACATGCGCACCGGCCCGGGTGGCGAGCGCGGTGAGAATCGTACCCAGAAAACCCGTCCCAAGTATAGCGACCATCTGGCCGAGCCTGATATCGCTGCGCTTAAAGACATTCATCGCGCTGGCCAAGGGGTCTCCGGGAAAAGGCCTGTCGTCGAGCGCTTGCGGGATTTTAATGGCAACCCCTTCCGGCACATTCACGAATTCGGCGAAAGAATGGTAGTTATAGTAAGTTACCCTCTCGCCGGTCCTGAACCCTTCTACTCCAGGGCCGACAGTCTCTATGACCCCCCATCCTTCATGCCCGGGAGCGCCAGGCTCTACCGGGTACTCGAACCACGACCGGCCCTCCCAGAGCGGGATATTGGACGCGCTGACGCCGCAGCCCTCTACCCTGACCAGAAGTTCGCCAGGGCCCGGCTCCGGCACTTCGGTCTCTGATATCCTTATGCAGCGCGGCCCGGCGAGAACGGCGGCGCGCATATAACACTTCATCGCCGCAGCCACTGTCACGCCCCCATGATGGCACGCCTGCCCGGTTGACCGGCCCTCGCCGGTCGTACCCCTGCCCGGTCGCACATCCAATGATAGAGCATATCCATGCCGTCGCTATTTGAAACAACAGGCCTGAAACCGGTGGCCTCTGAAAACCGCCTGTTATCCGAGACGAAATACCTCTGGCCTACCTTTCGCCAGTCGCGGTATACAAGCGGCGGGAGCCAGCCCTGGAGCTCTTCCAGTTTGAGCAGGACCTGCCAAAGGCTGATCGCGTTAGCCGGTCCGCCGCCTATGTTATAGACGCCGCCCGCGAGCCGGGAAATGTTCTTCGCCGCAAGCGTGAACGCCTCCACAAGGTCGTCCACGAAAAGGATATCGCGCACCTGCCTGCCGTCGCCGTTGACTGCTATGCGTTCGCCGGAGATGGCCTTCCTGAAGATTTGCGCCACCCACCCCTGTTCCTCGGCTCCCGTCTGGCGCGGCCCGTAGATGCAGCCCAGGCGCAGGACTGTCAACGGCATTCCGCGTTCCCGCGCATATTTCAAAACAAAACCTTCCATGCAGGGTTTGAAACAGCCATACCGTCCGTCCGGCTCAAGCGGCATTTTCTCGCCTATGCCGTATTCCCTTAGTTCCGGCTCCGCCGGCTCGTACATGTGTCCCCGGGGGCGGAGTTCCATATCGTCCATGCCTCCGTAAACGCGGCTCGTTGAGGCGAATATCGCTGGCGGAGGGTTGGGCATCGACGAGAGCGCCTCAAGGAGGTTTATCGTCCCGGCCCCGTTCAGCTCATATTCGCGTCCGGCGTCAGGCCCGTCCACCGGCTTGTTCGCAAGGTGGAAGACCAGCTCCGCGTCCGATACCGCTTCACTGAGACGGTACCTGTCGGACATCCGCGCATATACCGGGCGCACCCGGCCCCGGTGCAGGCCCATCAGCCATTGGAGGTTCTTCCTCGCGCCCGGGCTTGAAAAATCGTCGAAAACGATTACGGTCTTCCCGCAATTCGCGAGCCTGCTGGCGAGGTTCGAGCCTGTAAATCCCGCGCCACCCGTGATGAGGACTGTCCGTTTCATATGGTCTTTTTTCTCTCTGGGATGTCTTATTTCCGAGGAAGGCCGGGCAAATTGCCCCACTATCGAGAATTTAACCTATACGCCCTTTTTTGTCAAACCCGCCGCCCGGCCAACCCCTGACAGCCGCCGGGCCCTCTGATATAATTAATTTGACAGCCCTTGGAAATATCCGTCTTTTCCTTCATAAACACGCCTAAATAACGGAGGACAAATGCCCACTGGCAGAGCAAGGGTTTACAGAGGAAATCCCTATCCGCTAGGCGCAAACTGGGACGGCAAAGGGGTTAATTTCGCAATTTTTTCGGAACACGCC
>DASXVI010000074.1:0-1640 GCA_036504315.1 Nitrospirota bacterium | reverse complement strand
AGATGTGCGTAAACTATGGGTATTACCTCGTGGACCTCTTCCGGTTCGAGGTACGCGAGAAAGACATAGCGAAAATGAAGGAAGTCTCCCAGGGGCAGGAGCATATCGAGGAAGCCATGAAGCAGGGTAAGGGCGCGATACTCCTGACGGCCCATATCGGGAACTGGGAACTGGGCGGCCTGCTGGCGTCCGAACTCGGGTATCCGCTTAACATGGTCTATTACCCGGACAACTCCGAAAAGCTCGACCGCAGCCGGACTTTCCGCAGGCTGACCAAAGGCGTGAAGGAGATAAGGCTCGACCCGGACAAACTCTCCCCTCTCGATATGATGCGGGCGCTTGGCAAAAACGAGCTTGTCGCGATGAAGGGGGACAGGCTATTCCGGGACAGCGGGGTGAGGGTCCCGTTCTTCGACGCGCCCGCGAGGTTCCCGAAGGGGCCGGTGCTGCTTGCCATGATGACCGGCGCCCCGATAATACCGTCTTTCATCCTGCTGGACAAAAGGTCGAAATACCGTGTAATTGCCGAGGCTCCTATTTACACGAAGCGCACAGGCGACAGGGACAAGGACCTGGCGGATAACCTGCTTCCGGTTGTCGCGGTTTTCGAGAAGTATATCCGGGAGAATTACGAGCAGTGGTACTGCTTCTCAAGGTTCTGGGACGAACCATAAGCCTCAGCCCCTCTTGTTTTTTCTGATACAATAGATATTATCAGGCGGAATATGAGGTGGCCCCCATGATTACCATAAGAAGACCAGGCGAAATTTTTAAAATTAGGGGCGAGATAGAGAACGGTACTTTCCTTGGCCGCTGGCATTTCTCGTTCGACACATACAACGATTCCGAGCATATGCGGTTCGGCACCATGAGGGTGTTCAACGACGACACCATATCGCCTGGAGGAGTATGGCCGCTCCACCCGCACAAAGAGATAGAGGTCGTAACCTATTGCGCGGCCGGGGAGTTCAGGCACGCTGACCAGGCAGGCAAGGGGGGAGTCCTGGAAAAGGGGTGGGTCCAGCATACGACCGTCGGCCGGGGCATGTGGCACTCCGAGATAAACAACCTCAAGGACGCGCCAATGCGATTTATCCAGATGTGGTTCATCCCGGATACGCCCGGGCTGGAACCGGCTCTCCAGCAGATGAGTGTAGACAAGTCCGACCGCAAGGACATTATCCTGCCGCTAGTGTCCAACGAGCACGAGGGCGCCCTGCCTATACACTCGGATGCCCGAGTCTATTCGAGCTTCCTTACCAAAGGCAAGATTGTCGAGCATATCGTGCCTGCGGGCCATGGGACTTATTTCTACCTTGTGGAAGGCGGGCCGGTCCATGTGAACACCTACAGGATAGAGGAATACTCTGCGATAAAGGCGGTTGGGCCGGGGACGCTTGAAGTACACGCCGAGGAGGATTCCGAGCTGCTGCTGGTGGATGTCAGGCTCTGATAATTATCGCGGTCTTAAAGGGGAAATAAAAAAGCGGGAGACTTTCGTCGCCCGCTTTTGTTTTGCCTTATCTATGTGTCAAAATTATTTGGAGAAGGTCGTCTCTTCTATTATGGCCTTATAGTTATAACCCGCGCCAAAGTCCTTGTCCTTGCGGCAGGTGCCTGTGGCGGTAACGGTGTCGCCT
>DASXVI010000073.1:0-8585 GCA_036504315.1 Nitrospirota bacterium | reverse complement strand
AGATACGCCAGGGCGTAAAAACTTCGGCGGCAACCGGGCTTTGGGGCTCATCCAAGGCCCTTTTTCTTTGGGAACTTGCCAGAGAGACAGGCCGCCCCGTGCTCTTTGTCGCCGCCACGCCGAAAGAGGCCGAGGAAATCGAGCGCGACTATAAATTCTTCGCACGCGCGGCCGGCGGCCCCTCCTCGCGTTTCCTGCCTCCCTGGGATGTGCTTCCCTACGATGTAATCGCGCCCGACCCGGCAGTCGTATCGGCGAGGCTCGGAGCCCTGCGTGCGATATCCTCAGGCGAGGCGCAGGTGCTAATCGCGCCCGTGAACGCCGTACTCCAGAGGCTGCCCCGCCCGGAAAACCTCGTCGGCGAGACCACCGTCCTGACTATCTCGCGCGGGCAGGAAATCGACCTGGAGGTGCTGATAGAAAAGCTGGCGGCCATCGGGTACTCCCGCACGAACATGGTGTACGAGCCGGGAGACTTCTCGGTGCGCGGAGGGATACTCGATGTATTCCCTCCGGCCGAGGACGGGCCGGTGCGCGCGGAGTTCTTCGGGGACGCCGTCGAGTCCATTAGACGGTTCGACCCGGACACCCAGCGCTCGGTAGTCGAGCTCGACGATATCCGGCTTCTGCCCGCGAAGGAGTCCGAGGCCGGAGGCGGCCTCGACGGCCTGATAACGGATTACTTTACCGGCGGCCCGGTTGTCGTGGTGGACGAACCGGCGCGGGTTTCATCCCATGCGAGGGAGTTCGAGGCGCGCGTCTTCGCGGCCTTTGAGCACGCAGGCCAGAGCGCCGCCCAGAGCACCATGGCGACGGCAGGGAGGCCGAGGCCCGAGAGCCAGTACCTGACTGCGGACGGGTTCGCAGGGCTTGTCGAAGCCCACAGCAATGTCGCGCTCCAGTCGCTCGTAATAGAGGGGCCGTCCGAGACAGTAGACTTCCATACCCGCTCGGTGGAGGGGATGCGCCTGCGGGACGCCGCGCCCGAGCCGTGGCCCGCCGAGATACCGAAGACCGCCATCGCGATATTCTGCCTGAACCTGAAGAACCTGATGCGGGGCCGCGCGGTCAACGCCGTGAGCGCCACGCAGGGACAGGCCCAAAGGCTTATGGAGATATTTGCCGAATACGGCATACCGGCCGAAGAGGGGGCTCCGCTCTATGAGCTGCCCGCCGGGTTCGCATCGGGCGGCCTTGTCCGCATCGTAATCGGCGGCATATCCTCCGGCTTCCTGATGGAAGACCCGCCTGTCGCGTTCATAGGCTCGCAGGAAATATTCGGCGAAAAACCGCGCCACGCGCCCGCGCCCAGGGCGAAGGTCGAGCGGTTCCTGACCTCGTTGTCCGAGCTTGCCCCCGGCGACTATGTCGTCCATGCGGACCACGGCATCGGCCAGTACATGGGCCTGAAACGGCTGAAGCTTATGGGCGTCGAGGCGGACTTCCTTGATGTTATATATTCCGGCTCGGACAGGCTGTATGTCCCGGTGGATGAGCTTGGCAAGGTACAGAAGTACATCGGCGCGGAAGGCCCGTCGGCCCACCTGGACAAGCTCGGAGGCACCGGCTGGGAGCGGACGAAGCAGAAGGCCAAAAAGGCCGTCGCCGAGATGGCGAAGGAGCTTCTCGAACTCTACGCCGCGCGAGCGGTCGCGCCGGGTTTTGCATACAGCCCCGACGACCACCTGTACCGCGAGATGGAGTCTTCTTTCGAGTACGAGGAGACGCCCGACCAGGCCCGCGCCATAGTGGATGTAAAGGAGGACTTGGAGTCTCCGCACCCGATGGACAGGCTGGTCTGCGGGGATGTCGGGTACGGAAAGACCGAGGTCGCGGTCCGGGCCGCATTCAAGGTCGTCCTCGACGGCAGGCAGGCTGCGGTCCTCGTCCCGACGACGCTGCTCGCGGAGCAGCACTACAACACATTCATGGGCAGACTCTCGGCATTCCCGGTCCGGGTAGAGATGCTGTCGCGCTTTACGCCGAAGGAGCGCGTGAAGGGGATACTCGCAGGCATCTCGGACGGCTCGGTGGATATCGTCATAGGCACGCACAGGATACTGTCGAAGGATGTGAGTTTTCACCAGCTCGGCATGCTCGTGATAGACGAGGAGCACCGCTTCGGGGTGACCCACAAGGAAAAACTGAAGACGCTGAAAAAGAATATAGATGTCCTGACCCTCACCGCCACGCCGATACCCCGCACGCTTAATTTGTCGATAACCGGCATCCGCGACCTGTCGATAATCGAGACTCCGCCGCCCGACCGCCAGCCGATAAAGACGCTTGTCACGAAGTTCGACCAGAACACCATCCGGGAGGCGATACTCCGCGAGCTGATGCGCGGAGGGCAGGTCTTCTTCGTGCATAACCGCATAGAGAGCATATTCGCCATCGGCGAGCTGCTCAGGAGGCTTGTTCCGGAGGCCAAAATTTCGGTCGCGCACGGGCGGATGCACGAGAAGGCGTTAGAAGACATAATGACCAAGTTTGTCTCGGGCGAGACCAACCTGCTGCTCACGACCTCGATAATCGAGTCCGGCCTGGACATCCCGGCCGCAAACACGATAATAATCGACCGCGCAGACCGGTTCGGGCTAGCCGAGCTTTACCAGCTTCGCGGACGGGTGGGCCGTTCCCGCCAGAGGGCCTATGCCTACCTGCTCGTCCCCGGAGAGGACGCCCTGACCGAGGTCGCCCAGAAGCGGCTCCGGGTGCTAAGCGAGTTGACCAGCCTCGGCGCGGGCTTCAAGCTCGCCCTGCACGACTTGGAGATAAGGGGCGCCGGCAACCTCCTGGGCGGCGAGCAGTCCGGTCATATCGCCGCGGTCGGGTTCGAGATGTATACCCACCTGCTCGAGACCGCCGTCCATGAGCTGAAGGGCGAGGAGGTCGAGGAGGTTATCGACCCGGCGCTCGATTTGAAAGTCTCGGCATTCATACCGGATTCGTATATACCGGACACGGCGCACAGGCTGGGCGTGTACAAAAAACTGTCCGGCGCGGCCTCGGCGGAGGAGGTCGCGGACATCCGGGCCGAGCTTGCCGACCGCTTCGGGGCCATCCCGCCGGACGCGTTGCGGCTGACGCAGGTGATGGAGTTGAAGGTGCTGGCGCGTACCCTGAAGGTGGGCGGGATTTCCGTCCTGCCGTCGGAGGTGAAGCTGACCTTCACCGGACGGGTGGATATCTCGCCGGACAAGCTGTTGTCTTTCCTGAACAAATGGCGCGGGAAGGCCAGGTATGTACCGGAATACAATATATTCATTAAAAAGCCCGCCGGAGGCTGGGAGGAGCTTTTCCGCGAGCTGGCGGGTGCGCTAAAAGGACTTGCGTGACCGACGCTTTGGTGATAAACTTACCAACTTGTCAACGGCATTAAAGTGGGTATGGATACCTGTTTATAATGTTACATAATGGAAAGGATAAGCACATGAGAAGGATCCCCGTAATTGTTTTGGCAGCCGGACTACTCCTTGCTGGCACAAGCTTTGCGCAAGCGGCCGATGTGGCCCCTGCCAAGGCCGAGGTCAAAGACGAGGTGCTTGCCACTGTCAACGGCAAGCAGATAAAGAAGAGCCTTGTAGACAAAGTCCTCGAACAGGCGCCGAGCCCCGAGCAGAAGACCAACCCAGAGGTCAGGAGGGGCATACTGGAGAAGCTGGTGGAGGTTAACCTGATATACCAGGCCGCCGAGAAGGAAGGGCTCGACAAGACGGACGATTTCATGCTGAATCTCGATATGCTTCGTCAGCAGCAGCTTTATATGGATTATCTCAAGAAGAAGGTCCTCGATACCGTGAAGGTTTCGCCGGAGGATTCGAAGGCTTACTATGACGGACACAAGGCCGAGTACGCCCAGGGCGAAGAGGTGCAGGCTTCGCATATCCTCGTTGATACCGAAGACGAGGCGAAGGCCCTGAAGGCAAGGATCGACAAGGGCGAGGACTTTGCGGCGGTCGCCAAGGACAAGTCCAAGTGCCCGAGCGCCGCAAGGGGCGGCGACTTAGGCTTCTTCGGCAAGGGCAGGATGGTGCCGGAATTTGAGAAGGCCGCCTTCGCGCTGAAGGACGGCGAGGTCTCGGCCCCGGTCAAGACCCAGTTCGGCTGGCACCTGATAAAGATAACCGGCCGCAAGGAGGCCAAGACCAAGACTCTGGACGAAGTCAAGCCGGAGATCGAGGCGAAGCTCCTGCAGGACAAGCAGAAAAGCGCGTTCGACAAGCTGCTGGCCGACCTGAAGAAGGATGCGGACATAAAGATAAACGCAACCGCGTTGGATAGCGCGGACAAGAAGGCAGAGCCCAAGGCGGCCGAGCCAAAGCCGGACGAGGCAACCAAGGCTCCGGCAGACACCGAAAAGAAGTAGTTAAGTTATTTAATCAGGGAGATATGATGCATAAGAAGATTGCTATAGCCGCGGCAGCCATCGCTGTCGCCGCGATGCTGACGGCTTGCGGCCCGAAGCAGGAAGAAAAGAAGGTTGAAACCGCTGCGCCCCAGGACAAGTCGCTTGTGCTGGCGGTGGTCAATGGAAAGAATATAACCGAAGACGAGTTCAAGGAGGAAGCGGCGACGCTTTCGCCTCTCGCCGTCAACTCGCTTTCCGAGGCCGAGAACCGCGACAAGTTCCTGGACAACCTTATCGACAAGCAGCTCATAGTCCAGAAGGCCGAGGCTATGGGGCTGGAGAAGGACCCTGAGGTGGCGAAGAGGATTGAGCTGTTGAAATCCAGCCTGCTTCTTGGGCTATATGTCAAGAACGAGGTGCTGGATAAGGTCAAGATCACCGACCAGGACGTCAAGGCCTATTTCGACGCCAACAAGGACCAGCTCGGGTCTGTCCGCATCAGCCACATACTGGTCGGGACCCACAAGGAGGCCGAAGATGTGCTTGCCAAGCTTAAGGCAGGCTCGGACTTCGCCGCCCTTGCGAGGCAGGTATCGCTCGACAAGAAGACAAAGGGCTCAGGCGGCGACCTTGGGTTTGTGGACTGGGCCCAGTTCGGCTCTTCCTCGCTCAAGGACGCGGCTTTCAAGCTGAAGACGGGCGAGACCTCCGGCATCATCCAGAGTTCTTACGGCTTCCATATAATGAAAGTGACGGCGAAGAAGCCTGTGGCTGCATCGCAGTATGAAAAGATGAAGGACTCGCTCCGCACCCAGATCGAGCAGAAGAAGAAAGAGGAGCGGTTCGATTCGATAGTCAAGGAGCTGAAGGACAAGGCCAAGGTTGAGAGGAAGGCCGAGAACATAAAAGCCATGAACCTCTCCTCGCTTCAGCAGGGCGCCACGCAGCCCCAGATACCCGGGCTTCAGGCGCCGTCCGCGGGCCAGCCTCAGCCCGTCCCGGGCAGATAAATGCCCAGCGGTCGGCAGGCTGTAACAAACAGTTTTGCGGCAGTCTTAGCCCTGCTCCTTCTCATGGGATGCAGCACTCAAAAGGAAACGGGGCCCTCTTCACCGGCGCTTGCGCAGGTGAACGGGGTCCCGATTACCGTTGCCCAGTTCTATTCCCGCTTTAAACTCCTCAAACTCGGTTTCGCAAACTCCTCGGGCCTTGAAGTCGGCGCCTCAGACGCAAAGATTGACCTGCTGGGCCAGATGATAGAGGAAGAGATGTACCTCCAGGAGGCCAAAAAAGCCGGGATAACCGTCTCGCAGTCCGAAGTGGACCAGGGATACGGGCGGGCCAAATCCGAATATGGGGCGGACTTTGAAAAGGCGCTCAGCCAGGAGGGCTTTTCGGTCGAAGAGTACAAGGCGGACATTTTGAGCAAGCTGACAGTCGGCAAGCTGATAGACAGAGCTGTCTATTCAAAGATAAAGATAAGCAGGGAAGAGGCGCTCCGGTATTTCGGAGAGCACAAAAAAGAGCTGCACCGCGCCCAGTCCGTAAAGGCGCGGCAGATAGTGGTGGACAACCTCCAGGCCGCACGGGAAATTCTTAAGGAACTGAAGAGGGGGACGGATTTTTCCTCTCTTGCCAGGGCAAAATCCCTTACCCCGGACAGCGCAAATGGAGGCGACTTAGGCTACTTTGCCAAGGGCGACATGCCGCCGGAGTTCGATGCGGTTTTTAAAATCAAAACCGGCCATATCAGTGATATAATCAAAACTCCGTATGGCTATCATATCTTCAGGGTAGACGCGGTAATGGAGGCGGCCGACCCGAAGTTCGAGGAGGCCGAAGCGGATATCCGCAAGAGGATCGCGGTCGATAAAGGCGAAGACGAGTTTATCCGCTGGCACGGCGGTTTGAAGGGCAGGACCAAGATAGATATCGATAACAAAAGGCTTGCAGGACTATGAAGATTAGTTTCCTCAGCATGACCAAGGCCGCCGTGGCGGTTGTACTCCTGGCTGTCGCCGCGCTCTCGGTGCATACGGCGCTGTTCCTCACGCGTCCGGCCTCGTCCCAGAAAGAGATGAGGGAAATACTGATAACCGACGGTTCGAGTTTCCGTTCGGTGGCCGCGGACCTGAAGAAAAATGGTGTGATAACCTCCAGCGAATCGTTCATTATACTGGGCAAGCTGACCGGGGTTACCCGCAAGATACGTTCAGGGTTCTACCAGCTCGACACCGGCATGAAGCCGATGGACATCATAAAAATACTCAAAAAGGGCAGGATAGTCGAGTATGAGGTAGTGGTACCCGAGGGATGGGATATGGAGCAGGTGGCCCAGGCGCTCCAGGACTCGGGCGTCGCGACAAAGTCGGATTTCCTCAAAAAAGCATTTAATGCAGGCTACATACACTCGCTCGGGCTCGAAGGCAACTCCCTCGAAGGGTATCTCTTCCCGGCGACCTATTTCCTGCCGAAGGGCATCACGCTGGACGGCATCATAAAGCAGATGGTCAACCGGTACCGTCAGGTCTTCAACAAGGACCTAAAGGCGCGCGCGGCTGAACTTGGCATGTCGGAGCTTCAGGTCCTGACGCTGGCCTCGCTCATCGAGAAGGAGGCCAGGCTCGATAGCGAGCGGCTTTTGATTTCCGCCGTCTTCCACAACAGGATAAAGCAGGGCATACCGCTGCAGTGCGACCCATGCGTCATATATGCGCTCCAGCGCAACAATGTCTGGCACGGCGACCTGAACAAGAAGAACATGCGCTACAAGGACCCTTATAACACTTATGTATACAGGGGACTGCCGCCCGGCCCGATAGCCAACCCCGGCAAGCCCTCCATCATCGCCGCGCTCTATCCGGCGGATGTGGAATATATCTATTTCGTCTCCCAGAACGACGGTACGCACTACTTCTCGAACACGCTGTCGGAGCACAACAAGGCGGTCAAGAGGTACCTTGCCGCCCGTATGGAGAACATCACTTCCGCAGTAAAGCCAGTATTGGTAAAAGCTCACAGTAAATAGCAGCGTAGCGGGTATTCCGGCAAGAAGCGCAACGGGTATTCCGGCAAGCTGAAAAAGGGCCGACACAAGGGTACGGCCCCTACATTTAAACCCGCTGAGCATATCCCGCCCTTATCGTATCCTGCAGCTCTTCAGGCCGTTTTTCTCGTAATACTGCTGGTGGTACTCCTCGGCCCGGTAGAACTTTCCGGCGGGTACGACCTGCGTGACGATCGGCCTTTTGAACCTGCCCGATGCCGCCAGCTGCTCCTTCGAGGCCTCGGCCTTCCGCCTCTGTTCGTCGTTGCCGTAGAAGATGACCGAACGGTACTGTTCCCCTATATCCGGCCCCTGCCTGTTGAATGTCGTCGGGTCGTGGTTCTCCCAGAATACCTTCAGAAGCGCGTCGTAGCTGATGATAGCCGGGTCGTAGCTGACCTCCACCGCCTCCGCATGGCCGGTATCGCCCCCGCAAACCTCCTTGTAGGTCGGGTTTTCCTTGTGCCCGCCCATAAAGCCCACCTGAGTGGATACCACGCCCGGCAGATGCCTGAAGTCCTCCTCGACATGCCAGAAGCATCCGGCCGCGAATGTCGCCTTCTCCATCCTGCTGCCCCTCCAGTAATTATTCTTAATTATACCAGAAATATGTTGGGCCGGGGATGTAACCTTAAACCAAACCGGCCCGTCTTAACTTGTATGAACACGCAAACAGATAACTTGATTTACGGAGGTAGGACGATGATGGTAAAAAGGTTCCTGGGTTTTATTCCGGCGGCACTAATGGTTATAGCGTTGGGCGCAGTTCCGGCGCTGGCGCATGAGGGCGGCGGTGGGCATGACAAGGGTTGCGGCAAGGGCCATCACGAAGAGATGGCGAAGATCGAGCTGACCCAGGCGCAGAAGGACCAGATTAAGGCTATTGCGGAGAAGAACAAGCCGACTGTGGAACCGTTGGCAAAGAGTTTCTTTACCGAGAGGCGCGCGCTGGAGGGTTTGACCTCGGCGGACAAGGTTGACGATGCCGCAATCCGCGCCCAGGTGGCAAAGGTTGCGCCGATCGAGGCCGACTTCATGGTGGCGAAGGCGCATGAACTCGCGGAGATGCGCGGCGTCCTGACTGCGGACCAGATTGGAAAGATAGGCGGGCCGGAAAAGCTCGACCGCTTCCTGATGGGTCTTGCAAGGCGCGGCGGTAAATGCCACAATGAATAAATGAGCATCCCA
>DASXVI010000072.1:0-3907 GCA_036504315.1 Nitrospirota bacterium | reverse complement strand
CCCGATGCTGGATTTTGAGAACATGTCGAAGGAGGGCAAGATAGACCCGAAGGAATTCAGGGTAATCGCCGAATGCGAACCTATCCCCTACTGCAGCTTCGGCGTCTGCGAGCAGGTAGACCCGTCTCTTGCCGAAAGGGTAAAGAAAGCCATACTCGAAATCAAGCCCGAGGATACGGTCGATTATGAGGGCGAAAGAGTCAAGGTGCTGAGGGTTGCCAAAGCCGAGAAATTTGTAGAGGTCAAGGATTCCGACTACGACTTCGTGAGAGAGATGGCAAAGGCGGCAAATATGCCGCCCTACCAGAAATTTTAGGTTATAATATGAAACTGGACAGATTCGACATTATTTGCATTTCTGCGGCAGCAATATTTGCGGTTTGCGCAGTATTTGTGGGCATAACCGGCAAGGGCGCCGCCCCTGCGCGGGCATCGATAGCCAAAGAGACAGGCGCGGATAAACCCGATGCGGCTTTCACGGCAAATCTGATGAACGCGAAGGTAATGCTCGAAGCCGGGCAGTCAAAAGAAGCTATCGCCGCTCTGAAGCCGCTCGAAGTTTCGAACCCTTCAGTCGCCGAGACCTACGCCCTTCTCGGGCAGGCCTACGCAAAGCTCATGGACTATCCGGCCGCAATGAAGTCGTACCGCCTTGCGCTTATGTACGAACCAGACTTTTGCGACGCCAAATCCGACATGTTTATCGGCAAGAGGATAAAAGCGGCCCTGAAGGAGGGCCAGGCCGACGCGAAGTCAAGGCTTTCTGGAATTGCGACCGACGCCACAGGGCTTGCCGAGCTTGAAGATGCCCGGTATATCGAGAGGATGTTGGCCGGCGGGTGTGAATAGCTGACGGAAAACTGTCTGCCAGACCCTCCAATGACCATTATTCATCAGGGAAATATTCAGCGGCCGATCACAGGCCAGGGACTTTTAAAGGAATGGTCGATTTTTATAAAAAACACCGAGAACTGATATTCATACTCGCTGCCGGCATATCCATCGGCATTCTCGGCGTCTGCCTTGCATGCCTCGGCAACCCGAGAAATTCAGGCATATGCATATCCTGTTTTATGGAGAACCTTGCCGGCAGCCTCGGCTTCCACGGTAATAACAGGATGCAGTACATAAGGCCGGAGCTTATGGGCTTTGTGCTCGGAGGGTTCGCCAGCGCACTGGCTGCAAAGGAGTTCAAATCGGAGGGAGGCTCCTCCCCGTTAATAAGGTTCGTGGGCGGCATGCTCCTGATAGTCGGCTGCTCCATTTTTCTGGGCTGCCCTATCAAAATGATATTGAGGCTTGCCAACGGCGATTTCACCGCGCTAGCGGGCCTGGCCGGCCTCGTGCCCGGCATCTGGCTCGGGTTCGTAATCCTTCGTAAAGGCTTTTACCTGGGCGACCCGAAACCCATGCCCTTCGTCAATGGCCTTGTCATACCCGCCGCCATGATCGCACTGCTGGCTGCGGCAATAATCCAGCCGGATTTCCTCTACTGGAGCCAGACCGGCCCCGGAGCGCAGAGGGCGTCGCGAACGGTTGCAATGACCTCGGGCCTGTTCATAGGGTTCCTCGCCCAGCGGTCGAGGTTCTGCATTACGGGCAGCATCGGCAACTTCATAGTTTCCGGCGACAGGAAGATGCTTTACGGGCTGATAGCCATGATCGTATTCGCGTTCGGGACGGCCTGGTACAAGGGGTTTTTCGTGCCGGGTTTTGAGGGCCAGCCGGGCTCGCATACCTCCTATTTATGGAGTTTTCTCGGCATGGCGCTCGTAGGCGTAACTTCGATAATGATAGGCGGCTGCCCGTTCAGGCAGCTTATCCTTTCCGGACAGGGGAGTGCGGACGCGGGCGCGGTAGTGCTCGGGATGCTGGCCGGCGGGGCGGTAGTCCAGGCATGGGGCATTACCAGCAACAACATGGGCCCAACGCTGATAGGCCAGGTGGCGACGCTTCTGGGCCTCGCCTTCGTACTGGCACTTGGCATAACTATGAGGGTACGCGACTGATGATATACCTTGACAACGCTGCCACATCACACCCGAAGCCGGAAGAGGTATACGTTGCCGTGGACACCGCGCTGAGGTCCTGCTCGGCCAACCCCGGCAGGTCCGGCCACAAGATGGCGTTGGAGGCAAACAGGCTGATATTCGAGGCGCGGGAGAACATATCCCGGCTGTTCGGGATAAAGCACCCAGAGAGGATAATATTCACCCAGAACGCGACCGGCGCGCTGAACCTCGCGATAAAGGGTCTCCTCGCGCCAGGCGACCACTGCGTCACTACCTCCATCGAACACAACTCTGTCGTAAGGCCGCTGCACTGCCTTTCACGGCAGGGTATAGGCGTAGGCAGGGTCAATGCGTCCGAGGAGGGCCTTGTTGACCCTGAGAACATCGCCGCCGCGATAAACAAGAAGACGCGCCTCGTGGCAGTCAACCATGCCTCGAATGTAATAGGCACGATAAACCCTGTTGCGAAGATAGCGGCCGCCGCGCACGACAGGGGCGTACCTGTACTGGTGGACGCGTCCCAGACCGCAGGCACCGTAAGCATCAATGTCGAGGAGTCCGGGATAGACCTGCTCGCCTGCCCCGGCCACAAGGGCCTGTTAGGCCCGCAGGGGACCGGTTTTTTATATGTCGCGCCGCACATAAACCTGAAACCGATCCTGTTCGGCGGCACCGGTTCGCGCTCGGATATCGAGGATATGCCGGACTTCCTGCCGGACAGGCACGAGGCCGGGACGCTGAACACCCCTGGAATAGCCGGGCTTAACGCCGGGGTGCTGTTCCTGATTAAGACTGGCGTCGAGAGTGTATTCAACCACGAAGACCTGCTGTGCAAGATGCTGATCGAGGGGCTGTCGGATATCCCGGGCGTGAAGGTCTACGGGCCTGGCTCGTGCACCAGGCGGGCTGCCGTGATATCATTCAATATAGGCGACATCGACCCCTCCACTATCGGTAACAGGCTCGATGCCGAATTCGACATAGCTGTCAGGGTGGGGATACACTGCGCACCCGGAGCGCACAGGACCATTGGGACCTATCCGCGCGGCACGGTACGTGTGAGCCCGGGATATTTTACGAAGCAAGAGGATATTGAAACGGCCGTCGAGGCCCTCAAGACGATAGCAGGGTGTGGATGATGGAAAAAGTAGCGCAGACTGAAGGGTTGCGGGTCTTTGTCTTCAAGAGCACCTACCTCACCTTCAAGGCGGAGCGGGCCTTCAAGAAAGCCGGTATAGACTGCAAGGTAGTTACGAAGCCGAGAGACATCAGCTCCGACTGCGGGCTTGCGGTAAGCGTGGCCGGGAACCACGAGGCAAAGGCGGATCTGCTGCTTGCCGAGACCGGCATCGAGAAGCTTGGCGTTTGGTAGGGCTAAATAATCAGGCCGGAGCCGTCCTGTAAGCCGAATTCTGTGCCCCGGCCTTGTGAGGCCGGGCGGCGGCCATTCCTCTGGGATGCCTGTTGCCAGACACCTCAAGCGACCTAACCCGGGGACATCGGACGGGCAGTCCTTATCGTCCCCCTATTTGGTCTTGCACCGGGTGGGGTTTGCCCTGCCCCCGGGCGTTGCCGCCGGGGCGGTGAGCTCTTACCTCGCCGTTTCACCCTTACCAGGGTTGCCCCTGGCGGTTTGTTTTCTGTGGCACTTTCCGTCGGGTCGCCCCGCCTGGGAGTTACCCAGCACCCTGCCCTTTGGAGTTCGGACTTTCCTCCCTTTCCATAAATGAAAAGAGCGGCCGCCCGGACGGCTCCGGTCTGACTATTTACGCCTTCCTGCTATCAATCGCCTGGTTAGCAAGGGCATCCGCCTCTTTGTTCTGCTCCCTCGGCACATACTTTATCATACACCTTTTGAAACTCCGCTTCAACTTCGACGCCTCTGCGTGGAGCAC
>DASXVI010000071.1:0-3011 GCA_036504315.1 Nitrospirota bacterium | reverse complement strand
GCTCCTTGTAGCGCGAGCCGTACTCGGAGCAGAGGACCCTGCCCTCGATGAGGCAGGTTGCATACGGCGCGGGCTTCGGCCTTACGGCCTCGGGCTCGGCCTTTATCATGGGCAGGCCCATTGGCGCGGCCGCGCGGCTGTCGGTTGCGTTTATTGCCCCCGCCAGCGCCAGTCCGGTTGCAAATAAAAGTGCGAATTTCCTCATTATTACCTCAAGGGCGATATGTCCCTGAATTTTACCAGAATGGGGGAGGTTTGTTCAAGCGGAATTGCTAAATTACCGGGCGTCCGCCGCCGCTATCCGCACTCCCGGCTACGATTTTTAGCAATACAGGGGCCGCGAGGGTCGTAAGCGCCACGACGAAGACCATCGAGGCGTAGGTGGACTGGTCGAATATGCCGTATAGAAGGCCGGTCTGGGCAAATATCAGGCCCACCTCGCCCCTCGGGGCAATCGCGACCCCGGCGGCCAGCTTTTTCCTGAGCGGGCCCTTGACCCACACGCCCGCAAGCATCTTGGTGAGGAACGCGGCAACGGTCAGGATGCCCGCGAACGCCCAGAAGTGCCCGCCACCGAAGTGCCCGGAGGATGCGTCTATCCGGCCAAAATCTATCGAAACGCCGACCATGACGAAAAAGACCGGCACGAAAACCTCCGCCACAGGCCCTACCAGCTCGCCGGCCTTGATGTCCGCCCGGCGGGCAAGGCCGCTACTGCTCGACGGCTTGCCGGACAGTGCAATTCCGGCCGCGAACGCGCCGATTATCTCCGGTGCGCCGAATGAATGCGCGAGGGCCGAGAGCGCCAGCATCAGGCAGATTACGAGGGTTATAACCACGCCCGGAGTCCTTGAGCCTTTGCCCAGCAGCAGGAGCGCGCGCTCGATGTACGGCCCCACGAAATACGCGGCCGACAGGAAGATGGAGATAAACCCGAGCATCTTGAGGGAAGGCAGGATATCCACGCCGGAGACTTGCGTATACTGTATCAGGACGGCGAGCATGATTACGCCGATTATGTCGTCGAGCACCGCCGCGCCCAGGACGACCTGGGCTACATGGCCTCTGTGGTGGCCCAGTTCCTTGAGCACGCGCAGGGTAAGCCCGATGCTCGTGGCTACAAGCGTCCCGCCCGCAAAGAGAGAAACCGTGTTGGGCAGGCCGAAGCCGTACCGGCATATAAGCCAGCCCGCCAGAAACGGCAGGACTACGCCGGTCACGGCGACCAGCGCGGACTGGCCGCCCACCGCCATCAGCCTTCCGACCTCGGTCTCCGCGCCCACCTCGAACAGCAGCAGCAGGATCCCGATATTCGCGAGCAGGACGAGCACCGGCTCCTGGCCGATTATGCCGAATAGGCTCGGGCCGATGATAATGCCGGCCGCTACCTCCCCGATTACCCCGGGCAGGCCCACTTTTGCGAACACCTCGGCCATAACCCTGGCCGACAGAAGGATTACCGCGAGCTTTATGAAAAAATCCGCCGTTGCCATTTATTTCCCCTATTTTTAAAAATATATTATATTTGTAGTCAAAAGTCATTAAAGAACCGCCTTGGAGGGCTCGATGAAACCGATTACAGCCTTTTATTGCATGGCCGCGCTGACAATTCTATTAATTTCCAATGCGGCGCCGGCGCACCAGCTGCCGCCGAACTTCGAGGGTTTCGAGGACCCGGCCACATGCAAGGGCTGCCACAGCGCGATATACGAGGAATGGGCGGGCTCGTATCACAATACCGCCTCGATATTCAAAGACCAGCCGCAGGAGGCGATATATACCGCGTATACCTCCGCGATGCACGCCGCGGGCAAGCCGCATTCGTATTTCTGCGCAAGCTGCCACACTCCGACGGCGGGCAATATGGACAAGCTGTTGAGCGGGCAGTCCGAGCCGGACGCAAAGGACGCAACCCATATGCGGGGCGTCACCTGCTCGTTCTGCCATAAGGTAGAGCAGCTGGTCGAAGGCGAGCATTTCAATTCCTACAAAATCACAAACGGCCTGAAAGGCGCTACGACGGTTTCGGAGCCGCACAGGGTAACGAGCGCCAACCTGATGGCCTCTTTTAGAGGCTGTGCAGGCTGTCACGGCAAGATGATAAACGACAAAGGGGTCCAGATTTGCGGCATGGAGGAGGAAGGCTACTCCGACTGCCTGAAATGCCATATGGAAACGGTTGACGGCGCACCTGCGGGCGGCTCGGCCAAAGTTCGGCATGCTGGCCATAGCTTCCCCGGCGGGCATGATTTGGGCAAGGTAAAGGGCGCGGTAAAGCTGAGTATGGGCGCGGAGCTTGGCAGGCTTTTAGTCGAGGTCCAGAACAACACCCTGCACCAGTTCCCGTCTTCCAGCCCGCTTCGGGTGGCTTATGTAAAGGTCGAGATGTTCGACAAGGACGGCAAGAGCGTATTCACAAACTACAAGGACAATCCGGCCGAGGACCCGCAGGGCCAATTCTCGCGCATACTGGCGAAAAAGGGCCGGATGGGCGCGCCGTTCTGGGAGGCGGCCGCGGTCTTTATGAATTCACGGCTGAGGGACAAGGAGATACGGACGCTTATATACCGGATACCGCCGGGTGCGGTCAGGGCCACGGCGAAGCTCTATTACATGTACGCGCCGCCTGCGGCTATAAAGGCCTTCGGTATAAGACCGGACGGGGTTATCGAGAAGGCGCACCTCATCGCGGAGGGCAATATTGCAATAGGCGGCCAGAGCCTGCAATTGCCTCTGCCCCCGGAGCTCATGCCGCAGGAGGGCCCGCCGCCCGGCGAGCCTAAGAAACCGGACAACCTGCCGGAAAGTCCGAAAGCGCCGGGCATATAATTGTTTCTCTCGTAGGGGCCGGCCATCGTGCCGGCCCTTCTTTGTCTTTTTCGTCGTTGGGTATTGTCAGCCGCGTCATCCGATTTGTCTCCAGACCGATGCCGCTTGGACAACACCCCGTCGCCCCCCTGCCTATTTTGACACTTTCCCCACTTTATGTTTAAATGATTCTAAAGGGGGCC
>DASXVI010000070.1:0-7151 GCA_036504315.1 Nitrospirota bacterium | reverse complement strand
TTCTCCATCAGCACCGCTCCGGGGATACCAAAATCCTCGATGGCGCGCCGGTCGAGTTCCCTCATCTCGGAGGCAGTGGCAAGCTTCATATATTCTCTTCCAGTTTTTTCGTCCCGCCGGTTAAAATCGCCTGGCCCACCGCATAACCCGCGTCGTGGCTGAAGCTTATAAATACCTCCCGGACGCCCGTCTCGGCCGCAAGCTCGGCGAGCCTGCCTGTGAGCCTGACAACGGGTTTGCCGCCGTCGCCCCGGACGACCTCGGCGTCGGTCCATTTGACCCCGCCTGAATGCCCGGTCCCGAAGGCCTTCATTACCGCTTCCTTTACCGCGAACCGGCCCGCAAACGACAGCGCGGAGTTCTTCTGGGAGATACAGTAGTCTATCTCGCCCTGCGTGAATACCCGGAGGCTGAACGCGTCCGGCCACTTCCGTAGGGCCTTCTCTATCCGCTCGACTTTGACCAGGTCGATGCCGACGCCGATTATCATATTATCAGCCTATCAGCTCTTTCATTTCGCGGACCGCCCTCTCGATACCTACAAGGACCGCCCGGGAGATGATGCTGTGGCCGATGTTCAAGTCGTTTATCTCTTTTATCTTTGCGATATTTCTTACATTCTGGTAGTTCAGCCCGTGCCCGGCGTTGACCGTCAGACCCAGCTTGTGCGCGAGCTTGCAGGCTTCCGCTATCTTTTCGTACTCGCGCATGAACTCTTCATATGACTTTGCGTCGGCATATCTGCCGGTGTGTATCTCGATCGCGTCCGCACCCACCCGCTTGGACTCCTTTACCTGGTCGAGGTCGGAGTCTATGAACAGGCTTACGAACATCCCGCCGGCCCGAAGGGTCTTGACCGCGTCCGCAACCTTTGCGCTTCCCCTCTTCACATCAAGGCCGCCTTCGGTCGTAAGCTCTTCGCGCCTCTCAGGCACGAGCGTGACCATATTGGGCCGGACATCGAGCGCGATAGATATAATCTCGTCGGATATAGCCATCTCGAGGTTCAGCGGGGTCTTGACCGTCTGCCTGAGTATGCGCAGGTCCCTGTCCTGTATATGCCGCCTGTCCTCGCGGAGGTGTATCGTGATGCCGTCCGCGCCGCCAAGCTCCGCGAGCACCGCCGCGTGCACCGGGTCGGGCTCTACCCCGAACCGCGCCTGGCGCACGGTGGCGACATGGTCTATGTTTACCCCTAATTTGGCCAAGTCTCGCGGGCTCCTTCCAATGAACGGATAATAGCATTAAAACTGGATAGCCGGTTAAGTATTATAACCGGCTAAATATTCTGCATTATCTGGCCCGTCCTGTCAAGTAATTTATGGGGCCGCGATAAGATAACCCTAACGAATTAATCTTTATTTTCAAGTGGTTGGCGGTGAACCCTTCCGGCCCATTATCAACCAGACCACTATCGCCAGCAGGAAGGCGACACCGAGGGAAATCAGCCCGACCGTCAGGTTCCAGACGAACTTCATTACCGCCCCTACAGCAATACCCAACAGCAGGATGATTATTACAGCCTTTGCCATGGAAGTGCCCCCGAGAAAAGGTTAGACCTTCAGCCCTACGGCAAGCTCCATTTCCTTAAGCTCTTTTATCCTGTCTCGAAGCTCTCCGGCCTTCTCGAATTCGAGGTTGCCCGCGGCCTTCTTCATCTCGCGCTCAAGCCCCTGGATAACCTTCGGAAGCTCGTCAAGCGGGATGTCCGGCCCCTCCACTTTATTATCCACCTGCACGGTGAAGTAGTCCAGTTCGGCTACCGAGCGCATTACCTCGCCGATATTCTTCTTTATACTCTCCGGCGTGATGCCGTGCTCCTCGTTATACGCCTGCTGGATGGCCCGCCTCCTGCTTGTCTCATCAATGGCCTTCCGCATGGAGCCCGTGATTACATCCCCGTAGAATATGACCTCGCCGTTTACATTCCGGGCGGCGCGTCCGGCCGTCTGGATCAGCGAGCGTTCGGACCGCAGGAAGCCTTCCTTGTCGGCGTCGAGTATCGCCACGAGCGAGACCTCCGGGATATCCAGGCCTTCCCGCAGGAGGTTGATACCAACCAGCACATCGAATTTGCCGAGCCGCAGGTCGCGGATAATCTCGACCCGCTCCAGCGTCTGGATGTCCGAGTGCAGGTATCGGACCTTCACGCCAAGCTCCTCGTAATAAGCTGTCAGGTCCTCGGCCATCCGCTTCGTCAGCGTCGTCACGAGCACCCTCTCGCCCTTCCCGGTGCGTTTGCGTATCTCGTCGAGCAGGTCGTCCACCTGCCCGCGCACGGGCTTGACGGTTATCGGCGGGTCCATCAAGCCTGTCGGGCGTATCACCTGCTCCACGACGGCCCCGCCGGACTTTTCAAGCTCATAATTCGAAGGCGTGGCCGACACATAGATAGCCTGCCCGACATTGCCCTCAAACTCGGTAAAGCTCAGGGGCCTGTTGTCTATCGCCGACGGCAGGCGGAATCCATACTCCACGAGCGTCATCTTGCGGGACCGGTCGCCGTTGTACATCCCGCCTATCTGCGGGACGGTGACATGGGATTCGTCGATTACTATCAGGCTGTCCTTCGGGAAGTAGTCCATCAGGGTCGGCGGCGGGTCGCCGGGCTTCCTGCCGGTCAGGTGGCGCGAATAGTTCTCTATCCCCTGGCAGTAGCCGACCTCCTTCATCATCTCAAGGTCGAAGTTCGTCCGCTGCTCGATGCGCTGAGCCTCCAGAAGCCGTTTGTTAAGCTCGAATTCCCGGACGCGGTCGGTAAGCTCAGCGATTATGCTCTTGCGGGCGCGCTCCCGATACTCGGGCGGGGTGACATAGTGGCTTTTCGGGTAGACCGCGACCTTCCCAAGCCTGCCTGTGTTCTCGCCCAACAGCGGGTCAATTTCATAGATGCTCTCAATCTCGTCGCCGAACATATTTATGCGGATTGCCCAGTCATCGGCATAGGACGGGAATATGTCTATCACATCGCCCTTCGAGCGGAATGTGCCCCGGTGAAAGTCTATCTCGTTGCGCTCGTACTGGATTTCGACGAGCTTCCCGAGTATCTCCTCGCGCTCCATCTCGTCGCCTTCCTGGAGGAAGAGCAGCATCCCCTCGTAGGCTTCCGGCGAGCCGAGGCCGTATATGCAGGACACGGACGCGACGATGATTACATCCTTCCGCTCGAAAAGCGCGTATGTCGCCGAGTGACGCATCCGGTCTATCTCGTCGTTAATGGACGAGTCCTTCTCGATAAAGGTGTCTGTCGTCGGCAGGTACGCCTCGGGCTGGTAGTAGTCGTAGTAGGAGACGAAGTATTCGACGGCGTTCTCGGGGAAGAATGTCTTGAACTCGCTGTATAACTGGGCCGCGAGGGTCTTGTTGTGCGAGATTATGAGGGTCGGTTTGTTTACATTCGCGATGACATTCGCGATGGTGAAGGTCTTGCCGGAGCCGGTAACGCCGAGCAGCACCTGGTGCTTGTCGCCCGCCAGCACCCCTTCGGTCAGTTCCCGGATAGCCTCCGGCTGGTCCCCGCTCGGGGTGAAATCAGAAACAAGCTTGAAATTACGCATAGCGACCAACCTCCAGGTGATTTCTATCTTAATATAACTGCCGCCGACAAGTCAACAAAGGTAAACAGTCCAATGTTTGTGACATAGTTACAGACCGCTTTAAAAACTACTGATATACTCTGCCCAATTTCGTTCTTGTACCGGCAGCAGCTATATAAAAGAAAGGAATATTTATGCGAACCATATCCAGAACCGTCATGGCAGCAGCGGCATTTTTATGCCTCGCAGTATCCGCACGCGCCTCATTCGACCATTCGGAAGTGATGAAAGACCCGTTCAAGACAGGCGAGGAAGTAACCGCGGCTTGCCTTCAGTGCCACGACAGGCAGGCTGACGAAATAATGAAGACGCCGCACTGGAAATGGAAGGGTGTCCCCAGGACTGTCAAGGGGCTTGAGAACAGCAAGGAAGAATACGGCAAAGTTAACCTTATAAATAATTTCTGCACCGATGTGGAAGGCGGAAGCAAATCGTTCTGCACTAAATGTCATATCAGCTATGGCTGGACGGAAGGCACACAGCCTCCAAACGACAAAACAAAGATAGACTGCCTCATCTGCCATGCTCTGGCCGGAAACTACAAAAAATCTTTATCGGGAATGCCCGACCAGGCCCTGCTGGATCACGGCAAGATGGACCTGCTCAAGGCAGCCCAGAGCGTAGGGATGCCCAACAGGGATAACTGCGGCGCTTGCCACTTCTTCGGCGGAGGCGGCGACGCCGTCAAGCACGGCGACCTCGACAGCACTCTCAGCAAACCGACCAGGGAGCACGATGTCCATATGGGCGGTCCGACGAACATGAGCTGCCAGGCTTGCCATACCACCGAAGAACACAGGATTTCCGGCGCGTCCACACTGCTTGCCACAAACGACGGGCGGGTGTCGTGCGAAGACTGCCATAGAGACCCGCACCATGACTCCAAGAGCGCCAAGCTGCTGGCCCTGCATATCAGGACAGTAGCCTGTCAGACCTGCCACATCCCGGTCTTCGCAAAGGGCCAGGCGACCAAGATGAGCTGGGACTGGTCTACCGTAGGCAAGGACATCGAGCCGGAGGAGCAGTTCGGCAAGGAGACCTACGCCAAACACAAGGGAAACTTTGTCTGGGAAAAGAATGTGAAGCCTTCCTACGCCTGGTACAACGGCAAGACGGAAAGGTACTTGAAGGGCCAGAAAATAGCCGACCCGTCGAAAACAGTTTACATATCGAAGCCCGTCGGCGACATTAACGACAAAGACGCCAAGATCTATCCCTTTAAAATCCACCGGGGTAAACAGCCGATGGATTCCAATTATAAATATTTAAGCATCTTCCAGACTTATGGCGGGCTTTGGAGCCACTACAACTGGGAGAAGGCGCTTACCGACGGAGCAACGGCATCAGGCCTTCCTTACAGCGGAAAATTCGAGTTCGTATCCACCGCCTTTTTCGTAAGCATCAACCACGAGGTCGCGCCGAAAGAGCAGGCGCTCAAATGCAGCGACTGCCATTTTGGCAAGGAGGGCAGACTCGACTGGAAAGCCCTTGGCTATTCCGGCGACCCGATGAGAAGCGGCGGCAGGTTCGAGAAAAAGACCCAGCCTAAAAAAGAATAAACAACAGGCGTCCCCACGGAAGGGGGGAGAAACGACAACAACCAGGAGGAGGATGAAGTGAAAACAGCGAGGTTGGTAGCGGTAGCCCTTCTTGCAATCTTCTGTCTGTCTTTGGCGGCAGGAGCCGCCTTTGCGGACGAGAAGATCAAGGTAAAGGGCAAAATCAAGGACTACGACATTGACAAAAAAGTGCTCGTGGTCGCAGCGGATGACGGAAAGGATATGACCTTCGTAATCGAGGATGAAAAGGCCCTTAAAAAACTCGACGACAGGCTGTTCAAGGACGATGAAGTCCGCATCAAGTATGTGGTCAAGGACGGCAAAAACGTCATAGAAGGCACAAACGACCTAAAAGGCACCAAACCAGGCTGTTAGGCTCGGGAAAATATTATTTAGCAATATGCTCGGAGGTTAAAGTGACCAAAGCAACAAGTTCAAACATAAAGAAAACCTTGGCAGCCTTGATAATAGCCCTCATGCTGCCGATGCAGGCGTATGCCGCGGACCAAGCGGACCTGATGAACAAAATAGACGATCTTTCCAAGCAACTGGAGCAGGTCAAGCAACAACTCCAGGATATACAGAAGAACGACGATACCAAGGAGCAGAGGCTGTCCAAGGTAGAGAAAAAATCGGAAAGTTCCTCGAAGCCTTCCCCGATAGAGTTCAGCGGCGACTACCGTTTCAGGTACGACAGCCTTGCCGGAAAGACCGCCGACGGCTATAATTTCAACGATGTGCTTGGACAGATGCTGGGCGGCCCGGCGGCACAGCTCGTCAAGGCAAGCGATATCAAAAACAACTCTCTGATGACCAACAGGCTCGGCCTGAATATCAAAGCCAAGGCTACGGAGGATATCACCGTAAAGGCCCGCCTAGTCATGTACAAGGTATGGGGCCATGACACTTCCGGGCCGGTGACCGGCTCGAATGCGTTCTTCGCTGATAAAAGCAGCATCTTCGACGGCAATGTCTCCCATATTCCGGAGGACAACGCTCTTAGAGTAGACCAGGTTTACGCCACCTGGAGCAATATCTTTGGCCAGCCTATATGGTTCTCAGTGGGCAGGCGTCCTTCGACGGGCGGCGCCCCGACCAACCTTCGCCAGAACAAGGAGCAGGAAGGCTCGGCCGGCACTCCGGGCCTGCTTGTCGATTATGCCTTCGACGGGATGACACTCGGCGTAGCCCCCGACATTGACGCCATGCCGGGAGCATATGCAAAGTTATGTTACGGCAGAGGGTTTGACAGCGGGTTCCGGACGGACGTCCAGAACCTGAAAGACGTAGACATGCTTGGACTTCAGTTCTCTCCGTACAGCACCGAGAACCTCTCCGCGGTATTCCAGTGGAACAGGGCGTTCAACCTCTTCGGATTCCCGGAGACCAATACCAGCGCCTCGTTCGGCAAAAATACCAATTTGGGCGACATCGACCAGTTTGGCGGAGTAATCACAGGCAAAATAGAGAAGCTCGGCCCTGGAGACCTGAACCTCTTCACTTCCACCGCCGCAAGTATAACCCATCCGAACACCAACCTTGTCACGGTTCTGGCCGGCGGCAATACGATACCCGTCGGCGGCATGCTTTATGACGCCCCTGGTTTCGGCGGGACAAAGCAGGACAAGACTGGATACTCGGTGTACCTCGGCGGCCGTTACGACATAGTTAAGACATCTACCAAAATAGGTGCGGAATACAACTACGGCTCTAAAAACTGGATAACCTTCACCCCGGCCTCCGATGACATGTGGACGAGCAAGCTCGGGACAAGGGGCAATGTATATGAAGTATACCTTATCCAGGACCTTAACCAGAAAGCTATATCGAGGTTTGGCAAGGCTTACCTGAGGCTGGGTTATCAGAACTATCAGTTCAATTACACCGGCAGCAACAACTGGGTCGGTTCACCCAAGAAAATAACCGAACTCAACAACCCGATGAACGCCCAGATGTTTTCACCCCTGAAAACAGCGCGGGACCTTTACCTGACATT
>DASXVI010000069.1:0-4207 GCA_036504315.1 Nitrospirota bacterium | reverse complement strand
CGGACCATTTCGCGGGAGCGGGCGTATCAGGGCTTGTGCCGTCCGGGCGTGCGGCGGCGAGGTTCTGGCCGGTCGCGGTCGAGATTTTAAAGTAGCGGAGAGTTAGCGTGGACTTTTACCAGCTATTAATAATTACGGGCCCGATACTGCTCCAGGTAGTGGTGATTATCGCCTTTACCCTGTTCAATACCGGGTACCTGACATACTATGAGCGCAAGGTGCTCGCGAGGATGCAGAACAGGGTCGGCCCGCTGCATACCGGCCCGATAGGCCTCCTCCAGCCGCTTGCGGACGGCATAAAGCTGATGTTCAAGGAAGACATCGTCCCCGACCAGGCCGACCGCGCGGTGTTCAAGCTCGCGCCACTCATTGCTTTCGTACCGGCCATCGCGGCCTACGCGATAGTGCCGTTCGGGCCGGGTGTCACCCTGTTCGGCCACAAGGTCAGCCTGTATGTGACCGACCTGAACATCGGCATATTGTATGTCCTTGCGCTGTCCTCTCTCGGCGCGTACGGCATAGTGCTCGCGGGCTGGGCCTCCAACAGCAAATACGCGCTGATGGGCGGGCTGCGCTCCGCGTCGCAGGTCATCAGCTACGAGATACCGATGGGGCTTGCCATCATATCCGTCCTGATGATGACCGGCTCGTTCTCGCTTGTAAAGATTACGCAGTCCCAGCCAAACATCTGGAACTGGAACGTGTTCTATCAGCCGTTCGCGTTCGGGCTGTATGTAATAGCGGCGATCGCCGAGACGAACCGCGCGCCGTTCGACCTCCCCGAGGCCGAGAACGAGCTTGTCGCAGGCTTCCATGTCGAGTATTCCGGCTTCCGTTTCGCGCTTTTCTTCATGGCCGAATACGCGAACATGCTGATGGTGTCGTGCATGGCGGTCGTGCTGTTCCTCGGCGGCTGGAACCCGATAGTCCCGAGGGCCGCATTCGAGATGGTGCCGCTTGTCGGGCCGTACATCGCCTTCATCGGCGACCCCGCGATCTGGTGGTTCATCATAAAGATTTATGTCTTCTTCTTCATCTTCCTGTGGCTTAGGGCTACGCTCCCGAGGCTTCGGTACGACCAGCTTATGAAGCTCGGCTGGAAGGTGATGATACCGCTCGCGCTCGCCAATATCATGTTGACCGGGCTCGTGCGGCTGCTGGTTAAATAAAGGGGTGCCGGTTTGAAGTTCAAGGAGTTCATCAAGCTCGTCACATTTCAGGAGATCATCAAGGGCATGCGGCTGACGCTTGCCACGATGAAGCTGAAACCCGTGACGAAAATATACCCGAAGGAAAAGCCGGTACTCCAGACAAACTACCGCGGGCTGCACGCGCTTCGGCGCAACGGGGAAGGCAAAGAGATGTGCGTCGCCTGCGGGCTGTGCGCCGCATACTGCCCGACCGGCTGCATAAATATCGAGACGAAGGAAGGCGATGCACACGACAGGGTGCTGGTGACCTACGAGATAGACATCGCGAAGTGCCTGTTCTGCGGGTACTGCGTCGAGGCCTGCCCCGTCAAGGCCCTGGCTATGACGGCGGAGTACGAGCTGTCCGTATACGACAAGAAGAAGCTCGTCTACACGAAGGAAATGCTCCTCGCCAACGGCGAGAAATACAAGGACAAGGAGGTATACCTCGGCTGATGGATATCCTCCAGTTCGCTTTCGGATATTTTGCGGTTGTTATCGTGGCCTGCGCGCTGATGGTGGTTATCAGCCGCAACCCGGTCCACTCCGCGCTGTTCATGCTGCCGCTGTTCTTCCATGTGGCGGGCATTTTCATAATGCTCAACGCTGAGTTCGTCGCGGCGCTCCAGGTGCTGGTGTACGCAGGCGCGATAATGGTGCTGTTCCTGTTCGTTATCATGCTGATAAAGTCTGATGTCGAGAAGGTCCGCTTCCATCTGAATACCATGACGGCCTTGCCGCTGGCTGTCACGGTAGGCGGGTTTATCATGTCGGTCGTCGTCCGTTCCGCATTTACCGGCGCGAAGGGTACGAGCACGGTCGAGGCGGTCCAGCAGGCGGGCAACTCCCAGATGATAGGGCAGGCGATGTTCTCGGAATTCCTGATGCCGTTCGAGGTCACCTCGGTGATACTCCTTGTGGCGATGGTCGGCACGATTGTGCTTGCCAAAAAGAAAATAGATTAGAGGAGGGGCAAAATAGTGGTCCCGCTTTCATGGTACATAGGTTTAAGCGCGGCGCTCTTCACGATAGGCATCGTGGGCGTGCTTATCCGCAGGAATGTAATCGTCGTGTTCCTGTGCATCGAGCTGATGCTGAACTCGGTCAATGTCGCGCTCGTTTCGTTCTCGCATTATCTGGACTCGATGCGCGGCCAGGTCTTCGTGTTCTTTATCATGGCCGTAGCCGCCGCGGAGGCCGCCATCGGCCTTGCGATAATCATCTCCGTCTTCCGCAACCGCGAGACGGTGGATACCTCCGACATCAACCTGATGAAATGGTGAGGGCCGGATGCTAAAATACGCACTCATACCCCTCCTGCCGCTTGCGGCGTTCCTGGTCAACGGCCTGTTCGGCAAGTGGACGAGGGACCGCGCCCATATTCCCGCCATCGGCTCGATGGTCGTCTCGTTCGGGCTTGCCGCGCTTACGCTCGCCGAGGTTTATTCGGGCGCGAAGTTCGACGGCGTACTGTATTCGTGGATTAGCTCCGGCGGCTTCGACGCGCATATCGGCTTTAAGGTGGACGCGCTGACCGCGGTAATGCTCATCGTCGTCACTACTATCAGCTTGCTCGTCCAGATATATTCCTCGGGCTATATGCACGGCGACCCCGGCTACCCGAGGTTCTTCGCCTACCTCTCGCTGTTCACCTTCTCGATGCTGATGCTCGTGATGGCCGACAACTTCCTCCAGTTGTATGTATTCTGGGAGGCGGTAGGACTCTGCTCATACTTCCTCATCGGGTTCTGGTATGAAAAGAAGTCTGCGACGGACGCGGGCAAGAAGGCCTTCGTGGTCAACCGGATCGGGGACTTCGGCTTCGGCCTCGGCGTGATGCTCATATTCATAACCTTCGGCACGCTTAACTACGACGCGGTATTCTCTGCCGTCCCGCAGTTTGTCGGCAAGACGACTTTCCTCTTCGGGGGCGAGCGCAATATATTCTCGGTCATAGCGCTGCTGTTGTTTATGGGCGCGATGGGCAAATCCGCGCAGCTTCCGCTGCACACATGGCTGCCGGACGCTATGGAAGGCCCGACCCCTGTCTCCGCGCTCATCCACGCGGCCACGATGGTGACGGCCGGCATATTCATGGTGGCCCGCTGCCACCCGCTGTTCGCGCAGTCCCAGGTTGCGATGGACACCGTCGTCTGGACGGGCGGCCTGACTGCGATATTTGCCGCGAGCATCGCCTTGACCCAGTTCGACATCAAGCGCGTAATCGCATACTCCACGATGAGCCAGCTTGGCTATATGTTCGTGGCCTGCGGCGTCGGCGTTTACTCCGCCGGTATATTTCACCTGATGACTCACGCGTTCTTCAAGGGCCTGCTGTTCCTGGGCGCGGGCTCCGTAATCCACGCCCTCGGCGGCGAGCAGGATATGCGCAAGATGGGTGGCCTCAGGAAAAAGCTCAAGTGGACCTTCATCACGCTGATGGCGGCGACGCTTGCCATCTCCGGCATACCGCCCTTTGCGGGCTTCTTCAGCAAGGACGAGATACTGCTTGCGGCATACTCCGCAGGCCCCGCCGGGCACGCTGTCTTCTTCCTGCTCGCCCTGGCCGCGCTCATCACCTCGTTCTACTCGTTCAGGCTGATATTCATGACCTTCTTCGGCGAGCCGCGCGACAAGCATATTGCCGACCACGCCCACGAGTCTCCGGCGTCGATGCTCGTGCCCCTTATAATCCTGGGCTTCCTTTCGGTCACCGCCGGGTGGGTCGCGCATCCGTTTGCGTCCATGATGTCCACGGTATTCGGCGGGCCGCACGAGGAGTCCCCGGCTGCGGCGCTGGTGATGGGCCTGTCGGTTGCAATTGGCCTTTTCGGCGCGCTGTCCGCGTGGTTCATGTATATAAAGCGTCCAGAGCTTCCGGGCAAAGTCGCAAAAGCTGCGGGCGGGCTGTATACGCTGCTGTTTAACAAATACTATGTAGACGAGATTTACGACGCGCTCTTTGTCAACCCGTGCAAGAGGCTGGCCCGTAACTTCCTGTGGGCGGTCGTGGATGT
>DASXVI010000068.1:0-3079 GCA_036504315.1 Nitrospirota bacterium | reverse complement strand
CCAGAAAAAAGACGCTAAAAAACCTCACTTCTACGACCACCGGCAGAGGATGAAGGACAAGTTCAAGCGGGGCGGGCTCGATAGTTTTCACGACTACGAGACGCTGGAGCTTCTGCTTACCTATGCCATCCCGAGGCGCGATGTAAAACCGCTCGCCAAGGAGCTTATCCAGAAGTTCGGAGGTTTTCAGTCCGTCCTCGATGCAGATATGGAGGAGCTTTCGTCCTTCCCCGGACTCGGCGAGCACTCGGCGATACTAATCAAGCTTGCCAAGGACTGTTCGGATTTTTACCTGAAGAAGAGGGTGGTAAAAAAGCCCCGAGTCTGCTGCGCGCCCGACCTCATAAACTACTGCCGGTTGAGCATGGCGGGACTCAAGGACGAGCAGTTTCGGGTCGTATTCTTAAACACCCAGAACGAGATAATTGAGATAGAAACGATAGGCGAGGGGACGGTGGACCAGGCCGTCGTCTACCCGAGGAAGGTATTGGAGCGCGCCCTTTATTTCAAGGCCACCGCGATGATATTCGTCCACAACCACCCTGGCGGCAAGGTGCGCCCGTCGTTCGCCGATAAAGAGATTACGGCCACCCTGGTAGATGCTGCCAAGAGCATGGACATCGAAGTCCACGACCACTTCATCATCGGCAAAGACACCTATTTCAGCTTTCGGGATTCAGGCCTCCTTTAACCCCGCGCCGGACAATAAAATGCAGACAACCATATCCACAAGGGCAGTAGTCCTGAACGCAACCGCTTACGGCGATTCAGACCTCATCGTGAGCCTGCTGACGGAGGAGCATGGCCTTGTGAAGGGGATGGCGAAGGGCGCCCGCAAAAGCAGGAAGAGGTTTGCCGGCTGCTTCGAACCGTTCACGCTCATAAGGGTTTCTGCGAGGGTAAAGGACCCGTCGATGCTGGCCCGTATTGAGTCCGCGGAGATACTCGACCCGCGCCTGAAGCTCCGCGAGGACTTAGGCAGGATAGAAGCAGGGGCGATGATGCTCGAACTTTCCGCGATTTTCGAGGAGCCGGGTCTCGGAAACATGGAGGTCTTCGAACTCCTGAACCAGTCCCTAAAGATTTTAGAGAGTTCTTCCGATATACTATCCTTAAGCTCCGTGTTTTTGGTCAAGCTCCTTACATCGGCCGGGTATGCCGTACCGGTTTCCGAATGCCCGGGGTGCGGAGTTGACTTTGCAGGCAGGGCAGGCCATTACAGGGGCGGCCACGAGCTGGTCTGCGAGGGGTGCGGCAAGGGTTCTGGCGAGTCGATGAAGGTCTCTGCCGGTACGCTTGCTTTCATCCGTCAGGCCGCCTCGATGGAGCTTGAAAAAGTTGGCCGCCTGAGGCTTCTCCCGTCGGCAAGACAAGAAGTTTTCTCATTTATTGGGGCCTACCTGGAGGCGGTATCGGGTAAAAGGCCGAAGGCGCTTGCCAAAATTGCTTCCGATGCCTGAAATGCCTTGACATATGGGTGCATTTCTACTATAAAAAATATTTCCGCATAAAATTAAAGCAAGTTAATCAGGAGGCGAGTTTTGACATTTCAGGAATTGATCCTTGCGCTCCACAAATACTGGACCTCCAAGGGCTGTCTGATGGTCCAGCCCTACGATATAGAGGTAGGGGCCGGGACTTTCAACCCATCTACATTTTTGAGGGTGCTGGGGCCTGAGCCCTGGAGCGCGTGCTATGTAGAGCCGTCGCGCAGGCCGACCGACGGCCGGTACGGCGAGAACCCGAACCGCCTCCAGCACTATTACCAGTATCAGGTCATTATGAAGCCGTCCCCGCTGGACATCCAGGACCTTTACCTGGACAGCCTGCGCGAGATCGGCCTGGACCCGCTGAAGCACGATGTGCGGTTCGTCGAGGACGACTGGGAGTCGCCGACACTCGGCGCATGGGGGCTTGGCTGGGAGGTATGGCTCGACGGCATGGAGATTACCCAGTTCACCTATTTCCAGCAGGTGGGCGGCATAGACTTAAAGCCTGTCTCGTCCGAGATTACCTACGGTCTGGAGCGCATCGCGATGTACCTCCAGCAGGTGGACAATGTCTACGACCTTGAATGGACGAAGGGCGTAAAGTACGGCGACGTGCACCACCGCTCGGAGGTCGAGTTCTCGAAATACAACTTCGAGGAAGCGGATGTCGAGATGCAGTTCAAGCTGTTCGAGATGTTCGAGAAGGAGAGCAAGCGGTTAAACGAGATAGGGCTTGTGCTCCCGGCATACGACTACACGCTCAAGTGTTCGCACGCATTCAATATGCTCGACGCGCGCGGCGCGGTCAGCGTGACCGAGCGTACCGGCTACATCGGGCGGGTGAGGAACCTCGCGAGGATGTGCGCCGAAAATTATCTGAAGCTTCGGGAAGAGATGGGTTTCCCGATGCTTAAAAAATAGGATACCAAAATGCCAAAAGAACTGCTGCTCGAAATAGGGACGGAAGAGATACCGGCGGGGTTTATACCCGCCGCGCTGAAGGCGATGGAAGATATGGCCGCCAAGGCCCTTGCCGGGGCGAGGCTTGAATCCGCATCCATCCGCGCCATGGGCAACCCGAGGCGCCTGATGCTGCATGTGACCGGGCTGCCCGAACGCCAGCCGGACGCGGTCAGGGAGTCCTTCGGCCCGCCGAAGAGCGCCGCATACGATTCCGAAGGCCACTTTACCAAGGCCGCGACGGGCTTCGCCAAGGGGCAGGGGGTCGATGTAGACAAGCTCGCCGTCAAGATGACCGAGAAGGGCGAATATCTCTGCGCTGTTGTCGAGGAAAAGGGTGCGCCGTCGGGACAGGTGCTGGCGGAACTTCTGCCGAAGCTCATCCTCTCCCTGCCGTTCCCGAAGTCGATGCGCTGGGCAGACAGGGACATCCGTTTTGCCCGCCCTATACACTGGATACTCGCGCTGTTCGGCGGGGAGGTAGTGCATTTCGAAGTGGACGGGATAAAGTCCGGCAACCTCACCCGGGGCCACAGGTTCATGAGCCCGGGGGCTTTCATGGTCAAAGACTATGAATCCTACATGCGCCAGACGAAGGAAAACTTCACGATAGTGGACCCCGCCGTCCG
>DASXVI010000067.1:0-5416 GCA_036504315.1 Nitrospirota bacterium | reverse complement strand
AGGAGAAAGCGGATGGCAAAGTTTATATTTGTAACCGGCGGCGTCGTTTCATCGCTCGGAAAGGGTCTGGCCGCGGCCTCGCTTGGCGCATTGCTTGAGACGCGGGGCTTCAAGGTTACCAACCAGAAGCTTGACCCGTACATAAATGTCGATCCCGGCACGATGAGCCCGTTCCAGCACGGCGAGGTCTTCGTCACCGACGACGGCGCGGAGACAGACCTCGACCTGGGCCACTATGAGCGGTACACCTCCGCCCGCATGAGCCAGAAGAACAACTTCACCTCGGGCCGGATATATTATGATGTAATTATGAAGGAGCGCAGGGGCGACTACCTGGGCGGCACGGTGCAGGTAGTACCGCATATCACCGACGCGATAAAGGAAAACATCCGCTCGGTCGCCGGGGACAACGACATCGTAATCGTCGAAGTAGGCGGCACGATAGGCGATATAGAGAGCCTGCCGTTCCTCGAAGCCATCAGGCAGTTCAAGTACGACATCGGCCCGGAGAATTGCATCTATATCCATCTCACGCTCGTGCCGTACATCGGCGCGGCCGGCGAGTTGAAGACCAAGCCGACCCAGCACAGCGTCAAGGAGCTTCTCTCCATCGGTATCCAGCCCAACATCGTGATGTGCAGGACGGACAGGCCTCTCCCGGAGGACATGAAGCGGAAGATAGCTCTTTATACCAATGTCGAGAAGGATTGCGTAATCAATTCGCGGGATGTCGACAACATCTACGAGTTGCCTCTGCTGCTGCACGAGGAAGGCCTCGACGGCCAGATTGTCAAGATGCTGAAGCTTGAGGGCCGGGCGCCGGACTTGAAACCCTGGCAGGACGTGGTCAGGAGGATTAAGAACCCTGCAAAGGAGACGACGATTGCGCTCGTCGGCAAGTATGTAGACCTGAAGGAGTCTTACAAGTCCCTGCACGAATCGCTGATGCACGGCGGCATTGCAAACGACGCCAAAGTCACTGTCGAGTGGGTTGACTCGGAGGATATCGAGAGGCACGGGCCGGAGAAGTACCTGATGGATGTCCACGGGATACTCGTCCCGGGCGGGTTCGGCATCCGGGGCATAGACGGCAAAATCCAGGCGGCGCGTTTTGCCCGCGAGAAGAAGATACCGTACTTCGGCATATGCCTCGGTATGCAGATTGCTGTCATCGAGTATGCGCGCAGCATCTGCGGGCTCGAAGGCGCGAACAGTACAGAGTTCGATGTCGAGGCGACGGACCCTGTAATATACCTGATGGAGCAGTGGTTCGACTACATGAAGCAGACCACCCAGACCCGCACAAGCCAGTCCGACATGGGCGGCACGATGAGGCTGGGGGCGTACCCGTGCACAATCGAGGAAGGCTCCATCGCCCATTCGCTCTACGGCAAGACCGAGATTTTCGAGAGGCATCGCCACCGCTACGAGTTCAACAACAAGTTCCGCGAGCTGATATGCGGCAAGGGCCTGAAGGTTTCCGGCACCTCGCCGGACAAGGAGCTTGTCGAGATTATAGAGCTGCCGGGCCATCCGTGGTTCCTGGCCTGCCAGTTCCACCCTGAATTCAAGTCCCGCCCGATGGACCCGCACCCGCTGTTCAAGGGCTTCATCGGCGCGGCTGTCTTGCACAGGGAAGAGGAAGACTTGGCGCTATGACACACACGGTTTCGATAAAGAACATAAAAATCGGCGGCGGGAACAAGATTGCGCTTATCGCCGGGCCGTGCGTCATAGAGTCCTACGACAAGGTGATGCTTGCGGCGGAGCAGATAACCGAGGCGGCGGGCAAAATCGGCGCGCCTCTAATCTTTAAAGCCTCGTTCGACAAGGCGAACCGAAGCTCCGTCAAGTCCTTCCGGGGGCCGGGGCTTTCCGAGGGCCTGCGGATACTCGGGCTAATCAAGGAGAAGTTCGGCGTCCCGGTAATCACCGACATCCACAGTATCGAGCAGATTGGGCCTGCGGCGGAAGTCGTGGACGCAATCCAGATACCGGCTTTCCTGTGTCGTCAGACCGACCTGCTTGTCGCGGCCTCAAACTGCGGCATCCCGGTGAATGTGAAGAAAGGGCAGTTCATGTCGCCCTGGGATATGAGCAATGTAATCGACAAGTTCACCGCCAACGGCTCGAAGGACCTTATCCTTACCGAGCGCGGCGCGTCTTTCGGGTACAACAACCTCGTCGTGGATTTCCGCTCGCTGGCGGTTATGCGCGAGACGGGATACCCGGTAGTGTTCGATGCGACCCACAGCGTACAGCTTCCGGGCGGCGCTGGCACGGCAAGCTCCGGCCAGAGGCAGTTCGTGGCCCCGCTCGCACGCGCGGCGGCGGCGGTCGGGATAGACGGCGTTTTCATGGAAGTCCATCCGTGCCCGGACGAGGCGCTTTGCGACGGGCCGAATATGGTCGATATCGCCGGCATGTCCGGGATATATCAGAGCATGGCTGAAATAAAAGATGCGCTGGAGGGCGACAATGCTTGATTGCGCTAAGAGGGTATTGAGGATTGAGGCCGAGGCCATTCAGGCCCTGGCGGAACGGCTGGACGGCGGGTTCGAGAAGGCCGTCAGGATGATTATCGCCTGCAAGGGCAGGGTGGTCGTAACCGGCATGGGCAAGTCCGGGCTTATCGGCAAGAAGATTGCCGCGACGCTTGCATCCACCGGCACGCCCGCGCTTTTCCTACACCCGGCGGAAGGCATACACGGCGACCTCGGCATGGTGATGAAGTCGGATATTATCATCGCGATATCGAACTCCGGCGAGACCGAAGAGATAATCAAGCTGCTCCCGGTATTCAAGAGGCTGGGCATTCCGGTAATCGCTATGACCGGCGGCATGAAATCGACCCTGTCGAAGGCGTCGGACATTACGATAGATGTGGGGGTTAAGGAGGAGGCCTGCCCGCTCGGGCTTGCGCCTACCGCATCCACTACCGCGACGCTCGCGATGGGCGACGCGATATCTATCGCGCTGCTTGAGGTGCGGGGGTTCAAGGAAGAGGACTTCGCCTGCTTCCACCCCGGCGGGAGCCTCGGCAAGCGGCTGCTGCTCCGCGTTGAAGACCTTATGCACATGGGCGATGCGGTGCCGGTCGTAGCCCATACAACCTTGATGCGCGACGCGCTGTTCGTCATTACTGACAAGAAGCTCGGCATGACGACGGTCGTGGACGACGACGGCAAACTTATAGGCATCATTACCGACGGCGACCTGAGACGGTATCTGGAGAAGTCCGCCGACCTGTTCGACAGGAAGGCCGGAGATCTGTCGTCGGCGAACCCGAAGATAATATCCAGGGATGCGCTTGCGGCGGAGGCCGTCGCGACTATGGAAAAGTTTTCCATCACCGCGCTGGTGTCCGTCGACAGTGACGGAAAGCCCATCGGGATTATCCACCTGCATGACCTCTTGAAGGCCGGAGTGGTATAAATGGAAATAAACGAAGAGCTTACCGCGCGGGCAAGGAAGATACGGATACTCATCACAGATGTTGACGGCGTCCTGACCCCGGGCCAGATAATACTGGACAACGATGGCAACGAGATGAAGGCGTTCCATGTCCGGGACGGGCACGGGATAAAGATGCTCCAGCGCGCTGGCATACCGGTAGGCATAATCACCGGCCGCAAGTCGAAGGTGGTCGAGGCCCGCGCAAAGGAACTCGGCATAGAGCCGCACCTCGTCCACCAGGGTGCGCTGGACAAATTGATAATCTTCAAGGAGCTCGTAAAAGAGCACGGGTATGCCGACGACGAAGTAGCCTATATCGGCGACGACATTGTGGACATACCGATAATGTCGCGGGTAGGCCTTGCGTTTGCAGTGGGGGATGCCGAAGAGTATGTGAAGGAGGCGGCGCACTTAGTCAGCGCGCGCGCTGGCGGCAAGGCCGCCGTCAGGGAGATAATCGACTATCTTTTGAAGGCAAAAGGCGAGTGGGCGGCGGTTACCGCTAAATATTTCTGTTGAAACAGAAACCTGCCCGTTGTAAGATTGAGCAGGCGCAAGTGTTTAAAATTAAAACCTTTTAATTTCGAGTAAACGAATTGAACGTACCGAACACGCTCACGCTCGCCCGGGTGCTTCTGATACCCGTATTCATCGTCTTTCTCTCGAAAGGCGACCTGTTCGGCTTGCCACTCGATACCCGTTCATTCATAGCCCTCGTCATTTTCAGCATCGCGTCTATCACAGACTGGCTCGATGGGTATATCGCGCGCAAGACCGGCCAGATAACAAAACTCGGAAAGCTGTTCGACCCGATAGCCGACAAGCTCCTCACATCCGCAGCCCTTATACTGCTCGTAGACCACAACCGCGCCTCCGCCTGGATAGTCATCCTGATAATCGGCAGGGATTTTGCGGTAACCGGCCTCCGTGCGGCGGCCGCAGGGGAGGGACACATCATCCCGGCGGCGGAAGGCGGCAAGGCCAAGCTGGTATTCCAGACGATAGCCATCATCGCGCTGCTAATGGACATGTCGATGAAGTTCGAATACCTGGATACCTACCTTATAGGCACAGTCTCGATGTGGGTTTCAATGATATTGGCGGTCGTTTCAGGGTTCATGTATTTCAAGAACAACTGGCGCAAAATCGGCCTCATTGGGGGCGAGTAGGATGGAGTGGTCCTTCGTCGTCCTCGCGTACCTGATAGGCTGCATACCGTTCGGTGTAATAATAGCGAAGGTCCGGGGCGTTGACCTGCGTTCGCAGGGAAGCGGCAACATCGGCGCAACAAACGCCCTGCGGGTAATGGGCAAGAAGGCTGGGGCGGTAACGCTTGTCGGGGACATCCTGAAAGGCACAGCCGCCGTGTTGATTGCGGCCCGGTTTGGCGGCAGGGATATCGGCATCTATGCCGCTGCGGCCGCGGTGCTGGGCCACGATTTCCCCGTTACAGCCAGGTTCAAGGGAGGCAAGGGTGTGGCCGCAAGCTACGGGGTGCTGCTCGGCCTGGCTCCGGCGGTTGCCCTGACAGGCTTTGCCACCTGGCTGGCTGCGGCGCTTATAACGAGGGTATCGTCGCTTGGCGCCCTGATAAGCTTCGCGCTGACACCGGCGGTCTGTTATATATTGTTCAGGGGCGATTCGGCCCTTTTGGTTTTGTCTGTTTTCTTGACGGTGCTCATATTTTTGAAACACAAGGGAAACATCCAGAGGCTCATGCATGGTGCAGAGCCGAAAATTGGCCGTAAGGCTGACAGCCGGCCGGAATAAAAAAGCGAGATTCATAGATGAAACGAGTTTTGCCGGTATTAGCGTTGTTTTCTCCTTTGTTGAGCGGCGTTTCATACGCGCAGGACGCGCCGCAAGCCCCGCAGCCAGGGCAGGCTGTCCCTCCTGCCGCCAACCAGCAGGCGGTTGTCCCGGCGGCAGAGCCGGCGGCCCAGCCCGCACCTACAACGGA
>DASXVI010000066.1:0-4143 GCA_036504315.1 Nitrospirota bacterium | reverse complement strand
GGCTAACTTTTCCGTGCCGATCCTTATCGTCCAGCATATGCCGCCGTATTTTACCAAGTCCTTCGCCGAAAGGCTGAACGAGAACTGCAAGCTTGAGGTGGTCGAGGCCAAAGACGGCGAGCCGCTGAAGCCCGGCAAGGTCTTCCTCGCTCCCGGAGGGATGCATATGAAGATCAAGAGGCTCGGGAACATCGAGTTGGGCATCAAGCTCGACGCCGAGCCCGCGAACTTCATACACAAACCTTCGGTAGATGTGATGATGAGCTCGGTCGCGGAATTTTTTCCGGGGAGGGCGCTCGGTGTAATACTGACCGGAATGGGCGCGGACGGCAAGGACGGAATGGCAAAGATAAAGGCGACGGGCGGAAAGACCATCGCGCAGGACGAAAAGTCCTGCGTGGTATACGGGATGCCGAAGGCCGTCGTCGATGCGGGCATAGCCGACAAGGTGGTCGCCCTCGAGAATATAGTCGGAGAGATATTCAACCTCGTATGATTTTACAGCAACCATGATAACGGAACCATAAGAAGAGGAAGAAAATGCTTGAAAATCTGACAATAAAGGCAAGGCTATACGGGGGGTTCGCTTTTATAATGTCCATAATCGTATTCGGTACGCTGGCCGGAATACTCGGCATGAATATGACCGAGGAAAGCTTCAATAACCGGATAAATACCGTTATGGCCAAATCCGCCCATGCACAGATGTCGGCCGTTGCAATGGAAAGCGCAATCATAGCATATAAAAATTATATACTGAGGGGCGACGAGAAGGAAAAGGCCGTCTTTGATGCGGAGTTGGCCAAGACCGAAAATCATATAGCCGAGTACAAAAAGCTCGCGGACAACCCTGAAGAGATGGCCATGGCCGCTGAAGCCGAAAAGGAGCTCGCGCTCGCAAAAAACATGTGGGGAGAGATGGCCCAGAAGTATTCCGCGTCCAAGGGCGACATAAAACTTGTAGATTCTACATCCCATATAAGGACAAAAGAGAAGAGGGCCCTGTTTGAGAAGATGACCGAAGAAGCAAACGCGCGCAGCGCTGAAGCGGGCAAGTCATATAAGTCCAACGCGAGGAAAGGTTGGGTCGGCATGATTGCCCTGAGCTTAATCGGGTTTGGGCTTGCCATCGCAGCGGCCATATATTCCGTAAAGTCCATTATCGAGCCTATCCGCCGCGTTGCCGAGGCGGCAAGCCGTGTTGCAGAAGGCAACCTGAACCACGAGATTGCCGTGCATTCCAACGACGAGCTTGGCGCGCTTTGCGTCAAATTCAACGAGATGGTCTGTAACCTGCGTCAGACGATGGTCAAGATAAACAGCGCGGCGGGGATGGTTTCGTCTTCGTCGCTGGAGCTGTCCGCAACGTCCGACGAGATGGCTAAGGGCGCCTCCGCCCAGGACGCCCAGGCCTCGCAGGTCGCGGCCGCGGTAGAGCAGATGAGCGCGACGGTGCTTGAGGTCGCGAGGCATTCGGCGCAGGCTGCGGAATCCTCGAAAGAGGCATCCGAAAGCGCGAAAAACGGCGGTAGCGTAGTGGAAAAGACCATCGTCAGGATACAGCGGATTGCCAGGACCACTCAGGAAACCGCAGAACTTATAAACACGCTCGGCAGCAACTCGAACAGGATAGGTGAAATCGTCAGCGTCATTAACGACATCGCCGACCAGACGAACCTGCTCGCGCTGAACGCTGCTATCGAGGCCGCACGCGCGGGCGAGCAGGGACGGGGTTTTGCAGTCGTGGCGGACGAGGTCCGCAAGCTTGCCGAGAGGACGACCAAGGCGACCAAGGAAATTGCCGGGATGATAAAGACGATCCAGAGCGATACCGGTCGGGCCGTCGCCGCCATGGACGAAGGCGGGCGGGAAGTTGCCGACGGCGTCGAGCTTGCGACCCAAGCCGGCCAGGCGCTTGGCGAGATAGTCAGCCAGGTGGACAAGGTGACCGAGATGATACAGATGATAGCCGCGGCATCCGAGGAGATGAGCACTACAAGCGAGCAGATATCCTGCAATGTCGAAAATATTGCGTCTGTCATAAAGCAGAACGCCGACGCCGCAAGGAATTCATCGGCCGCAGCGCAGACCCTAACCGACCTCTCGGGCAACCTGAGGAACGATGTGGCGATGTTTAATGTGGACTATGCCGGGCAGGGCTCCGGTGAGGGGTCAAACATCAGGAAGTTCGAGAGAAAACCGGGCGGCAGGCAGAAGGCTGCCTGAATTACGGCAATCCAGGGAAGGAAAACTAATTTATGAAGATAAAGAGGTTTGCAGACTGGGGGATACAGGCCAAGATCATAGCGGTGACGAGCGTGCCCCTGACCGCCATGCTGTTAATATTCGTGTGCTATTTCCTCCCCGGTATGGAACGCGAGACTATGAAGGACAAGGCTGCCTCGCTGAGGAATGTTTTAGATGTAGCTTTTGTCCAGATAAATAGAATAGGCGCGATGGAGGCATCGGGCAAGCTGACCCGCGAGCAGGCCCAGAAGTCGGCGATAGAGATACTCAAGGCTGTCCGTTATGGCGGCAGCAACTATATTTTTGTTACGGATATGACCCCCAAAATGGTAATGCACCCAATCAAGCCGGAACTGGACGGGAAGGACCTGACGGAAGACAAGGACCCCGACGGCAAGTACCTGTTCCGCGATATGCTTGAAGTTGCCAGGACCAGGAAGGAAGGCAATGTAAATTATATGTGGCCGAAGCCCGGGCAGGCCAAGCCGGTGGAAAAAATGACTTATGTGAGGGAGTTTGAGCCGTGGGGCTGGATAATCGGGACGGGGTTTTATGTAGGCGAAGTCAGTAGCGCTGTTGCGGTTGTCCGTAACGAGCTTCTGGTTGTTTTCTTCATCAGCCTCCTGTTCTCGGGCGCTTTGGCGTATTATGCGGCCAGAGTAATAAAGCTGCCGGTAAAAAAAGCGCTGTTGTATTGCCTGAAACTTAAAGACGGCGACCTGACGGCGAGGGAGAAGTCCGATTCAAACGATGAGGCCGGTATAGTCCTCGATTCGATGAGCAATATGGCCGAGAACATCGACGCGGTCATGCAGGAAGTGAGGCAGGCGTCTTTGAAGGTGACCTCTTCGACCGCCGAGCTCTCGGCGACGGCGGAAGAGCTTGCGGCGGGGGCGGCGTCTCAGGAAATCGAGGCTTCCCAGGTCGCGGCCGCGATGGAGCAGATGAGCGCAACCGTGCTTGAGGTTGCGAGGAACTCTGCCGAAGCGGCCGAATCCGCCCAACAGGCCGCCAGGAAGGCCCGGTCCGGAGGCGAGACTGTTGTCAAGACGGTCGAGAGGATGGAGAACATCGCCCGGACTACTAGCCAGACCGCCGAAATAGTGAAAACGCTCGGCCACAGCTCCGAGAAAATAGGCGAGATAGTGGGCGTCATAAACGACATCGCCGACCAGACCAACCTGCTGGCCCTGAACGCGGCAATAGAGGCCGCGCGAGCCGGAGAGCAGGGGCGGGGTTTCGCGGTCGTGGCGGACGAGGTGCGCAACCTGGCGGAACGCACGACTAAAGCCACCAAGGAAATTGCGGAGATGATCCGCTCTATCCAGTCAGACACAAAGGGCGCGGTAAAAGCCATGAGCGCCGGTACCGCCGAGGTTGAGGACGGCGTCGAGCTCGCCCGGAATGCGGGCCAGGAGCTGATGGAAATAGTGGACCAGGCGGAGCGCGTCACCGAGATGATACAGCGGATAGCCGCCGCCGCGGAACAGCAGGGTACGACTACCGAAGTGATATCGAGGAATGTCGAGAACATAGCGGGCGAGATAAAGAGAAGTTCCCAGTCCGCCCACCAGTCGTCCGAATCGGCGAAGTACCTGTCCAACCTGTCTAAGGAGTTGCTGGATGTAATCGGCATATTCCGCATATCGGGCGAGCAGGGCAATCCCCGCAACCGGGCGGCTTAAGCAGGCATAAACAGACAGCCGTCAGTTTTACAGGAGGGAACATGTTGGAAAACAGGTCGTTCAAGCATATGCTCTACGGTGGGTTCGGCGTTGTTGTGATTATATTCAGCGCGGCGGTGTGTTTTGGAATGTGGGGCGTGAACAAAGTCGGTCGGATTTACAAAGCCAACATCGATATCAGTGTCAGGGAGCATTTAGCACTTGAGCGTGC
>DASXVI010000065.1:0-8948 GCA_036504315.1 Nitrospirota bacterium | reverse complement strand
GCTCGTCTGAATCTATACCATTTCCTTGGCCAGCCGCCGCAATAACCGCTGCATCAGCAAGGCATTCTTCAAGAGTGTCACAGGCAAGCGCAGGCGTTATAAAGAAGAGACAAAAAAAGAGGCTTATACTAATTTCTAGGCTGAATGACCCTTTATGACCAAATAATTTCATTAACCCCTCCATACTTTCGAATTCTAAAGCAGTTGACTTGCTCGGGAATATTATACAGGAACGCTTCCCTTTATCAATTAAATTAGATTATCAAATAATAACGCTTAGCCCTGCGAGGGTTTGCGCAGTTGCCCGGTATCTCGCCGGGTTTTTTCTTTTAAAGTTGCCTTAAACCCGGATTTATGATAAATATTTTAGGATAATTGCCGTTTTATCCCTACGAAACGAGGACAAGAAAGCTAATGCTCAAGGTTAAGTTCGGCACATCAGGCTGGCGCGAAATAATATCGGATGGGTTCACCACAGCAAATGTGATGGTAGTTACCCAGGCGATTGCGGATTATCTCAAGGACAAGGGCGTTGCGGACAAGGGCGTGGTGGTAGGATACGACACCAGGTTCATGTCCGAATTCTTTGCGGAACGCATCGCAAGGAACCTCGCGGCGAACGGCATCAAGGCATTCCTGTCCGACAGGGACTGCCCGACCCCGGCGGTGTCTTTCGAGATACTAAGGCGCGGCGCGGCGGGCGGCATAAATGTCACGGCAAGCCACAACCCCCCCGAGTGGAGCGGGATAAAGTTCTCGCCCGAATCGGGCGGCCCGGCCCTGCCCGAGACGACGAAGGAAATAGAGGACAGGGCAAACGCCCTGATGCAGAGCCAGAAATATTCGGACATGCCTTTTGAGGAGGCGAAGAAGAAGGGCCTCATCGAGGAGATAAGCATCGTCAAGCCGTTTATCGACAGGCTGAAGAAGATGATAGACTTCTCGGTAATCGTCAACAAGTCCCCGCGCGTCGCAATCGACCCGATGTGGGGAACCTCGCGCGGCTACCTCGATACGGTGCTGAAAGGGGCCGGAATAGAAGTCACGGTGCTGCACGATTTCCGCGACCCGTACTTCGGGGGCCACAGGCCGGAGCCTGCCGAGGAATACCTCGGAGATTTAAGCAAAATAGTAACCGAGGGCGGCTACCTCATCGGCCTTGCGACCGACGGAGACGCAGACCGCTACGGTATAATAGATTCAGACGGCGAGTTCATCACGCCCAACGAGATACTGGCGCTTGCCTTCGACTACCTCATCCGCAAACGCGGATTTCAGGGAGGCGTGGCCAGGAGCGTCGCGACTACGCACCTTGTTGACCGGGTCGCGAAGCTGCACGGCCGCGAGGTGCACGAGACCCCGGTCGGCTTCAAGTTCATCGGCGAGCTTATATCCGAGGACAAGATAGTAATCGGCGGCGAGGAGAGCGCGGGGCTTACGATAAAGGGCCATGTCCCGGAGAAGGACGGCGTGCTTGCCTGCCTGCTCGCGCTGGAGATGGTCTGCGCCGAGGGGATATCGCTCCGCAAGCAGCTCGACCGCCTGTTCGAGCGTGTCGGCAAGGTACTCACCCGCAGGGTGAATATCGAACTGACCGACGAGCTTAAAGTAAAGCTGAAGGAAAAGCTGAAGGCGGGCGGGCCGGAGAAATTCGGGAACAAAAAAGTGGTCAAGACCGTCACCCTCGACGGCCATAAATACATACTGGAGGACGGGAGCTGGCTGTTGCTGAGGCTTTCCGGCACGGAGCCTGTCGTCAGGCTTTATGTCGAGGCGAATTCGATGGACGATTTGATGGAGCTTTCAGAAGCCGGCGAAAAATTCATTACGAAATAGGAGACCACAATGGGCGAGATAGTTGACGTTTTTGCGCGCGAAATACTTGATTCCAGGGGCAACCCGACCGTTGAAGTCGATGTAATACTCGACAGCGGAACGCTGGGCCGCGCGGCTGTGCCGTCTGGCGCGTCCACGGGCACGCGCGAGGCGTTGGAGCTTCGCGACGGCGACAAGTCCCGCTACCTCGGCAAGGGCGTCCTGCAGGCCGTCCAGAATGTCAACGAGGAGCTTGGGCCCCAGCTTGTCGGCCTCGAGTCGTCCGAGCAGGCATTCCTCGACAGGATGATGATTGACATCGACGGCACCGATACCAAGAGCAACATGGGCGCAAACGCCATCCTCGGCGTATCGCTCGCGCTTGCTAAGGCCTCTGCTGAGGAACTCGGACTCCCGCTCTACCGCTACATCGGCGGCACGAACGCGAAGGAGATGCCGGTCCCGATGATGAATATCTTGAACGGCGGCGCGCATGCGGACAACAATGTGGACATTCAGGAAATCATGATAATGCCGGTCAGCGCGCTGTCGATGGCCGAGGCCGTCAGGATGGGCGCTGAGGTATTTCATAACCTCAAGTCCGTGCTGAAAGCGAAGGGCTACAACACCGCCGTCGGCGACGAGGGCGGGTTCGCCCCGAACCTGAAGTCGAACGAAGAGGCGGTCGAGGTCGTGATAGAGGGTATCCAGAAGGCCGGGTACACGCCCGGCGAGGATGTCCTGATTGCGCTCGACTCGGCCTCCAGCGAATTCTATGAGGGCGGCTCGTATGTCTTCAAGAAGTCCGACAAGTCCAAAAAGACCTCCGAGCAGATGGTCCGCTTCTACGAGGACTGGGTCAAGAAGTACCCCATCATCTCGATAGAGGACGGCTTGGCTGAGGGCGACTGGGACGGCTGGAAGATGCTTACTGATGCGCTCGGCGGCACTGTGCAGCTTGTCGGCGACGACCTTTTCGTCACCAATACCGCCATCCTGAAGAAGGGCATCGAGATGGGGGTCGCCAACTCGATACTCATCAAGCTCAACCAGATTGGCACGCTGACCGAGACGCTCGACGCCATAGAGATGGCGAAACGCGCAGGCTACACGGCTGTCGTATCGCACCGCTCCGGCGAGACCGCGGACACGACGCTGGCCGACCTTGCCGTCGCGACGAACGCGGGCCAGATAAAGACCGGCTCGCTGTCGCGCACCGACCGTGTTGCGAAGTACAACCAGCTCATCCGCATTGCCGAAAACCTCGGCGAAGAGGCGATATTTAGGGGCAAAGATGTCTTTTACTGCATAAAGAAAAAGTAGGGTATAATTATGTTTTCAGGAAACAAAAGCCCCCGGCAGAAAGAGCAGTCCATTGCGCGCAGGAAAAAAATCCTTGCCGCCGGAGGGCTTTTATTCCTGTTTTATCTCATACTTAACTTCTTCTTCGGCTCGATGGGGCTGGTGCGCTACGAGAAGCTCAAGGGCCAGAGGGACAACCTGCGGGCCGAGATAACCGGCCTGGACGCATCGAACAAAGACCTTAAAAACCGTGTGGAAGCCCTCAAGTCCGACCCCGAAAGTATCGAAAAGCTGGCTAGGGAACTCGGGCTTGTAAAGCAGGGCGAGACGGTTTACCAGTATGAGGACGACAAATAGATGGACGGCCCGCTGCACTTAGCGTTTCTATGGCATATGCACCAGCCCTACTACAAGGACCTGGTGACGGGCAAGTTTGCCTTGCCCTGGGTCAGGCTGCACGGCATAAAAGATTACTACGATATGCCGCATATCCTACGCGACTTCCCTAAGGTGCGCCAGAACTTCAACCTTGTCCCGTCCCTCATCGACCAGATTATAGACTACACCGACCACGAGGCCACGGGGATTTATCTCGAACACACGCTCCGCCCGGCGTCGAGCCTGTCTTCTTCCGAAAAGATATTCATCCTCCGCAATTTCTTCCTTGCCCATTGGGACAACATGATAAAGCCGTACCCGCGTTACTGGGAGCTTCTGCTCAAGCGCGGACGGGATATCTCCGACCCGGAACTTGGACGGATGTCGCGGTACTTTACCGAGCATGACTTCCTCGACCTCCAGGTATGGTTCAACCTCGCATGGTTCGACCCCATGTTCAAGGACAACGACCCGTTCTTAAAGGGGCTTGTCGAGCGCGGACGGGACTTTACCGAGGAGGAGAAGTTCCAGCTCATCGAGAAGCAGAGGGAGGTCATGCGCCTCATCCTCCCGGAATACAAGGATATGTGGAACACCGGGCAGATAGAGCTTTCCGCGACGCCGTACTATCACCCGATACTCCCGCTCTTATGCGATACCGATGTCGCAAGGATATCAAACCCCGGCGTGTCCCTGCCGCACAGGTTCCGCCACCCGGAAGACGCGAAGATGCAGGTCGCGGGCGCGATGAGAAGGTTCGAGGAGGTGTTCGGCAGGAGGCCGGTCGGGATGTGGCCGTCCGAGGGTTCGGTCAGCGAGCAGATAATCCCGATACTCGCCGACGAGGGTATAAAGTGGATCGGGACTGACGAGGAGATACTCGCCAAATCCCTTGATATCGTCCTTGACCGCGACTTCTCAGGCGTGTCCAAGAAGCCGGAGATTCTTTATAGGCCATACCGTGCTTCGTCCGAGGGCAGGTCTCTCGATGTAGCCTTCCGCGACCACACCCTGTCCGACCTTATCGGGTTCGTGTATTCCAAATGGGACCCGAAGAACGCGGTGGACGACTTTATAGGACGGCTCAAGCGCATCAGGCGCGACCTCGCCAGCAAGCGGCAGGACGGCCTTGTCACGATAATCCTCGACGGCGAGAACGCATGGGAGCATTTCAGGAACGACGGCCGGGACTTCCTGTGCAGGCTGTACGAGAGGCTGTCCGATGAGAATGAGATAGAGTGCACGACCATCGGCGACTACCTCCAGAAGTTCCCGGAGCCCGAAAGGCTGCCGAAGCTGTTCCCCGGTTCGTGGATTAACCACAACTTCAATATCTGGATAGGGCATGAAGAGGACAACGCCTGCTGGGAGGCCGTGAGCGCGACCAGGACGGAGCTGACCGAGTTTGAAAAGACGGCTGCGCCCGAGGTGCACGAGGCGCTGAAGCTTGCATGGGAGGAGCTATATATCGCCGAGGGCAGCGACTGGTGCTGGTGGTACGGGGACGACCACTCCTCCGAGAACGACCGTGAGTTCGACGAGCTTCTGCGCAAGCACCTTGTAAACGCATACACGCTCATCGGCCTTATGCCGCCGGACAACCTGTTTATCCCGATAACCCGTGAGGACAGGAAGAGCCGTCCGACCGTAGAGCTTACGGCCTTTGTTTCGCCCACGCTTGACGGTGAGGTTACGAGCTACTACGAGTGGCTGGCCGCGGCCTATTACGATGTATCACAGGCGGGCGGCACGATGCACCGCGCAGAGAGCATACTCTCGCATATCTATTACGGCTTCGACCTCGAAAACCTGTTCATCAGGCTGGATAGCAACCGCGACCTCCACGACGCGAATATAAGCGAGTTGAAGTTTGTCGTGCATTTCCTGAAGCCCGTCAAGTGCAGGATGGAAATACAGATACTCCCGGAGGCTGGCGAGGTTTCGGCGTTCATCATAAAACAGACCGACGGAGAGACCTGCAAGGAGAGGCATACCTCGATAGCCGCCAGCGACATCATCGAGATGGCCGTCCCGTTCAGCTGCATCGGCGCAAATCCAAAGGAAGAGGTCCAGTTCTTCATCACGGTGAAGCGGGCCGAGGCCGAACTTGAGAAATGGCCGTACAGGGGTTTCATGTCCTTCACCGTGCCGACCGAGGACTTCGAGGCCATTATGTGGCATGTGTGATTTATTGCAGACATCTCATCTTTTCTGACGACTCATCCAGTTTATCAGTAATAAACCCTCATTAATCCACGTTTAAACCATTATTTGCCTATTTAGAACCGCCCGGCTTCTGGCATGCGCACATGCCACAGAGTTCGCTTTTGATATATATATAATTATTTATAATAATAAAAGTTAGCAAAAGCAAAAAAACTGCTAAAGTTTCCACGGAATTTTCACGATATTTGTAATATGCCCCCCGTTTGCCCAAAAACTCCTCAAGCCTGAAGTCGAACTTCCGATTTAATTTTCATACTCTACGAGAGTCTAATTTTGACTCTACGTGTTTTTTGCATCTTCATGAAAAGGAGGCTTCAGGCGGTCTTTTGGGTGTCATTTTGCGCTTAACCTAAATTAGAGGAGATAATTATGAAATGGTTTAACGATCTGAGGATAGGATTAAAGCTTATCAGCGCCTTCGTTATTTTATCCGTCTTAACGGCCCTTGTCGGTTATATGGGGCTGCGCAACATGGGCATCATTAACGACATGGCCGACAGGATGTATCAGAACGACCTGATGGGTATATCTCTGATGCAAGAGGCGAACGTCGAACTGATTTGTAGTGGACGGGCCGAGAAGAATGCGTTACTTGCCGCCAATGCGGTCGAAAGAGAAAAATTTCTAGAACAAATTGTGCAATATAGGAAATCCATGTTCGGTAACATCGAGAAAGCAGAAAAGCTTTTTTATACAGAGGCAGGAAAGGCAAAAGTTGCCGAGATGAAGCAGGCGCTTAACAATTATATAGCCGTCCAGGACAGGATAATAGATATGACCAGGAGGACGGGATATACCCAAGACAGTGACGTGATAAAGTTGTCGCTTGGCGAGGCGCGCGAGAAGTCAAAGGTAGTCGATGACCTTATGTCCGAATGCTCGAGCATGAAAGAAGATAACGGAAAGAAGGCCTCTGAGGAGACTGCCCTTGTTTATAGCAGAAGCAAGGTCCTTCTGGTTTCCATTATTGTATTATGCATCGTTTTTGGTGTTGCGTTAGGTTTTTTCATTTCAAGAGGCATTACCGTGCCTCTGCAAAGAGCTGTCTCGGTGCTAAAGAATATTAGCATCGGGAACCTGGGTGAGCGCCTTAAAATGGAAAGGAAAGACGAGGTTGGCGAAGTGGCTGCCGCTCTTGATGCAATGTCGGATAACCTTCAAGCCTCGGCTGTCGTGGCAGAGAAGGTCGCGGCCGGCGACCTTGCTGTCAAGGTGAACATCCTTTCGGATGAAGACATACTCGGCAAGTCTATCAACTCCATGATTGAAACCGTTCGGGAGCTGAAGAACGAATTAATCGAATTAACAAAGTCGGCGGCAGCCGGCGACCTTGCAACGCGCGGTAAAACGGATAAATTCAAGGGAGGTTACAGGGAGATTATAGAGGGTATAAATAATACTCTTGATGCAATAATTAAACCCTTGAAGTTTACTGCGGGTTACGTTAACCGGATTTCCACCGGCGACATACCGGAGAAGATAACGGATGCGTACAATGGCGACTTCAACGACATAAAGAACAGTCTGAATGCCTGCATTGAAAACCTGACCAAGTTTGCAGTCGACGTCCAAGCCGCTGCCGAACAGGTATCCGAAGGCAGCCAGGAGTCAAGCGAAGCAGCCCAGGCGATGTCCCAGGGAGCTACCGAGCAGGCGTCAAGTGTTGAAGAGGTCTCGAGCTCTATGGAGGAGATGAGCAGTTCGGTCAACCAGAATGCGGACAATGCAAGGCAGACCGCGGCTATAGCTTCCAAGGCCGCGTCTGATGCCGAGGAAGGCGGAAGGGCCGTGTCTGAGACCGTGAACGCGATGAAGAGCATAGCCGAGAAAATAAACATTATTGAAGAGATTGCCCGCCAGACGAACATGCTGGCGCTGAACGCCGCAATAGAGGCCGCACGCGCGGGCGAGCACGGTAAGGGCTTCGCGGTGGTCGCGTCCGAAGTTCGCAAACTGGCCGAGCGAAGCCAGGGGGCAGCGAAGGAGATCGGCACTCTGTCCTCGTCAAGTGTTGAGGTGGCCGAGAAGGCCGGGAAGCTGCTCGAAGATATAGTGCCCGGTATTAAGAAGACGGCCGAGCTTGTTCAGGAGATAAATGCATCCAGCAAGGAGCAGGCGGCAGGCATAGAAGGCGTCAGCCAGGCGATCCAGCAGCTCGATCAGGTAGTCCAGAAGAATGCTACCAGTGCGGAACAGATGGCCGCCACCAGTGAGGAACTGACAAGTCAGGCGGAGCAGCTGAGAGAAAACGCGTCTTTCTTCAAGATATCGGGTAAGGAGAATGCCGGGCGCGCAAATAAGACAAATTTTACCAAGCCCAAGATAGCGAATATCGCTTCGGCCCGGCCCGCGCCGACAAAGCCGTCCGTTTCCCAGGCGGCTGTATTGAAGAAAGTTAGTGGTGGAACCAACATAGATCTGGCGGATGCGAGTGATTCAGATTTCGAGAGTTATTAATGGTAAAGGAGACAAAAAATGGCTTCTAAAGAAATATCCGGGACGACCCCGTACCTGACTTTTCATCTTGCTGATGAGGAGTTTGCCCTTGACATAGCGAAGGTGCGCGAGGTGCTCGACTATACCACCGTTACTAAAGTGCCCAATATGCCGAATTATCTCCGAGGGGTGATAAATCTACGGGGTAATGTTGTGCCTGTAATAGACCTCAGGATGAAGCTGGGAATGACCTCGACTATCAATACGATTAACACGTGCATCGTCATTGTCGAGGTGAAGATGGGAGAGGCAGTCCTGCACCTGGGTGCTCTGGCAGATTCCGTGCAAGAGGTGCTCGACCTCGATTTAAAACAGGTTGAGCCGCCGCCGAACATCGGCATGATGGTTGATTCTGAGTTCATTCAAGGCATGGGAAAGATGGGGGATAGGTTTCTCATCATCCTGGATATCGACAAGGTCATCTCAGGTGATCATACCCGGATCGCCGAAGTTTCGGAGGCCGGCAGCGCAGTTGTAGCTGCGTGATAAATTCAAATAATAAACGGCGGCCTGAAAGGCTGCCGTTTATTATGTTTTTTTAAGAACTATTTTCAAAATTTTCGTTATAATATAATGTTAAAATTACAACTTTAATTATTTTACCAAGGAGAGAGTTTGGAGAATACCGATTTTAAATCCCGTCTGGAAAAAGTAGTGGGAGAGGAAAGACCGTTCTCTTTTGCGAAACGGGCCGGAATAACCGGTGCCGCATTTTCAGATTACTGGAATGA
>DASXVI010000064.1:0-2863 GCA_036504315.1 Nitrospirota bacterium | reverse complement strand
TCCTCCGCGGCGTCCTTGATAAAACCGCAGGTGTTCACTATTATTGCGTCCGCGTCCCCTTCCGCCGAGGTGACCGTATGCCCGGCCGCCTTAAGCAGCCCAAGCATCACCTCCGCATCCACCTGGTTCTTCGGGCAGCCGAGGCTTACCATCCCAACTTTCATTATCCCCTCCTTTATCGGTCCTGCTGGGCAGGGTCGAATATCATGTTAAGCTCTATTTTATCCCTGTCAAATTGAAAAAGATAGAGCGGCTTTGTCTCTTTGGTCATTTTTTCGAGGTCCGAGGCAATCCCGTTCTGGAAGCGTCCATAACGGTCTATCAGGCCGACATACTGGAACCAGTCCCTCTTCTCCGGCCCATACTGCTCGACCAGCGCGCTCCACAGGCCGTTCCTGAACAGGAACGCCCCCCGGAAGTTATCCATGTCGCCGATTATAAATATATGCGAGCCTCGCGGCGGGTCCGGGGCCAGCTCCTTTATCCTCTTCGGGACATAGGCCGCAATCCTGTACGCGGTATTCCACGGCCCGCCGTCGAGGTATGCAAACATCCCCATCGCCACTATCAGGATGGCCAGCAAACCCGCCTTCAGCCTGTCCGGCGGCGCCTTAAAAACCGAAGGAGCGATGGCAGCCCCGATGGCAATCATAAGCCCGGCCGCAGGCATATAATACAGCCTCGTACCCGCGAGCGAGTCGGGGTTTACCTTCAGGTTTATTACAGGCAGGAGCGATAATACAAACCACGCGATGCCGAACAGGACGGGCCGGATATCCGCCCTGCTGCCTTTATGCCTGTATGCGGCAGCCGCGGACACGATGCCAAAAATGCATGCCGCACCGAATATGCCTGATGCCCAGGAAGTCCCGTCCAAGGCCTCACGGTTGGCCGGGAACAGGAATACCTTCATAAGGTTAAGGCTATTTTGGCCGAGTTTGTCCATATGCCATGCCGTATGCACGGCCTCGCCGCCGCTCGTGTATCCGCCTATCCCGCCGAACATGAATTCCCGGGCGACGAAATAAAGCGCGAGCAGGACAAAGAACGGGGCCAGCTTCCCGGCAGCCTCTCGCAGCCATCCGCCTGGTTTCCTGAAGATAAGATATTCCATTAAAAGCAGCAGCAGGGGTACGGTCAGCGCCATCTCCTTGGACGAGAGCGCGGCGGCAAAAAATGCAAGAGACACCGCGTACAGTAATCTCCCACCCTCCTGCCTGCTCACGGTGTAGAAGTAGACAGCCGCAAGGGTGAAGGTGAGGCACAGCCTGTCGAAAACACAGCTTATCCAGCCCACAGCCTCGGCGTTAGCCGGGAACAGGACAAACAGCAGGCCGCATGCGGTTGCGGCGGCGCGTCTGCCGGTAAGCAGGCCGGCAAGCAGGAATACAAGGAAGCCGTTGAGCGCATGGTTCAGGATGGACAGCGCCGTATAGCCCGTCGGTTCCATACCGAACAACCTGAAGGAGACCCACCAGTAGAGTATGCCCATCGGGCGGTAGAACAAAAGCTCCCGCTTTATCGGCAGGAACTGGCGAATGACATCGCTGAACGAATAAGTGCGGGCGGTCTGGATGTAATCGATATCGTCGGCCAGAAAACCGCCGGGGAGCAGGTGCCCGTACGCGGCGAATGCGGCGGCGAACATCAGCGCAAAGACTGCAGCTGAAACCAGCGCACCGGACATCGGCCTGCGGATGCTTGCGGATGCGCCGTTCATGCGCTCTTTTTCCTTACGCCGCCGTAGACCAGAAACAGCAACAGGCGGGCGGCAATTCCGCAGTATGCGAGCCAGTTGACAAGAAAGAAATTCTTTGGGGCATAGTGCTTGCGGTAAAACCTGAACAGGCTCTTGTGGTAAATCAGCACTATCCTTCTGCCCCCGGTGCTTGCGCCCCTGTAATGAATAATGCGGGCGGACGGCAGAAAGTACAATTTAAACCCGGCCTCGCGCATCCTGATGGACCAGTCCACATCCTCGCAGAAAAGGAAGAAGCCGTCATCGAGTATCCCGGCCTTCGCGAAGACCTCGCGGCGCACCATCATGGCCGCGCCGTTTACGCTCTCCACCTCTTCCGGCCCGGTATACGCCTCTTTCCTGCCGTAGTATCTTGCCGTTATCGGGTTGGCCGGAAAAAGCCGGTGAAACCCCAGGGAGACCATCGCGGCAGCAAGCAGCGTCGGACGCGCCTTGCCGGTATACTGCGGCGTGCCGTCCGGGTTCAGCAGCATAGCTCCGACCGCGCCCGCCTCGGGGTGTTCGCGCATGAAGGCCGCCATGTCCGTGAGCGCGCCGGGCAGTATTACCGTATCGTCGTTGAGGATAAACACGAACTCCCCGGAGGAGAGCCGGATTGCCTTGTTGTGGTTTGCCGAGAAGCCTTCCTTGCGCGAGTTCCTGATGAGCTTGACTTCCGGAAACGCCTCCGCCAAAGCGTCCGCGCTCCCGTCGGCGCTCGCGTTGTCTATCACGAATATCTCGACTTCGAGCGCGCCCTTCGTATAGTAGATGGACTTCACGCACTCGATAACCAGCTCGCGGTTGCAGTCGTTGACTATGCTAATTGTCAGTTCAGCCAATCAACCCTCTCATCTCTTTCGGCGAAATCTTCCGCGTTGCCATTATCGCCCGCCTCTTGCCGAGCGCTTCGGGCAGCAGCCTTATCACATCGGTCCACGCGCCAAAGAGAAACGGCTCCTTGAATATCATATATGCGAGGAGCTTCATCTCGTAAAAAAGGAACTGCGGCAGATGCAAAAACAGGTTTATCGCGTCGTCGTTTTTTATAATGGTCAGGTAGCGGTTCTTGTGCGAGTGGCGGCGTATCCAGCGCGGCACACCGGACCGGCAAACCGCCTTCCA
>DASXVI010000063.1:0-4141 GCA_036504315.1 Nitrospirota bacterium | reverse complement strand
GGATGATTTTCTGGGCAGCTTTAAAAAGTCTGAGCGATTTCGTTTTCTTCATTTTTTCCCCTCCGCCATGTCCGGTAACGATGTCCAATGGAGTATGAGCATGGGTTGAATTTTATTGGACCGCTATCCAGACAGCCGAAGGAGGTTACCATACAAACCGCCGGAATGTCAATAAAATTCCCACCGCGCCCAAGCCGTAAAACCCCTAAATACTTACACTTAGAGCCGTATAGGTAGTTCTGTGTACTGCCTTCCTCCTGCCGCTTTTACTTTCAAATTTTAAGATATGTGATATCATTCAAGAATAACATCTTACAAGAAACCGGGAGGGGTGCGCAATGAATATTGAGAGCGTCATCAAAACTGCGATAAAAATGGAAGAAGAAGGCTACGATTTTTACAAAAAATCCGCATCCTGCTCTGCCAGCGCCACGGGTAAAAAGATGTTCGATTTCCTCGCGGACTACGAGCTTCGCCACAAGGTTATCCTGGAAGGCATGCTGAGAAGCGCCATCCCGGCCGTCAGGGATATAGAAATCCCGCTCCCGAAAGCGGCCCTCAAAAATGTATTCGCGGACTCTCAGGACCGCCTGGAAGAGGATGTCTGCGTCTCGCAGGACGATGTAGACGCGCTTACCTTCGCTATGGGCAAGGAGACGGACAGCTTCAGGATGTACTCCGACGCGGCAGAGTCGTCATCAGACCCGAACGCCAAGGCGGTATTTGAGCGGATTGCGCTTGAGGAGAAGGAGCACTACGACATCCTTGAGCAGACCCGCTACTTCCTGACCGAGAACAAGATATGGTCCATCTGGCAGGACGGCGGCCCGATAGAGGGATAAGACCAAAAGAAAGCCATTACGCTATAATCAAATGCCCGGTAACCCACTTTAGTATGGGCCGCCGGGCGTTTTATATTGTATTTGTTTTCTGTTTTGTCTTAGAATGTTTCATCAACCAACCCCGAGGAAAAAGAATATGGAGCAGAGCGGCCCCCCGCCCTTCACAAGGGCGAACGACTTCCTGAACAAGGAGCAGTTCATCCTCAACGAGCTTAAAATCGGCGACACATGGCGCATGTTCAGGATACTTTCGGAGTTCGTCGAAGGCTTCGAGGCGATGGCGGGCATCGGCCCGGCGGTGACTGTCTTCGGCTCGGCCAGGGTGAAGGAGTCCGACCCAAGATACCAGACCGCGCGCAGGCTTGGCAAGAACCTTGCCGAAAACAATATCGCCGTCATTACCGGCGGCGGGCCGGGCATAATGGAGGCGGCCAACCGGGGGGCGCACGAGACCGGCGGCAAATCGGTCGGCCTGAACATCCAGCTCCCGCTCGAACAGGTGCACAACCCGTATCTTACGAACACCGGCCAGTTCCGCCACTTCTTCATCCGGAAGGTAATGCTCGTCAAATACTCGTCCGCCTTCATCATCTTCCCCGGCGGGTTCGGGACGATGGACGAGTGCTTCGAGGCCCTCACGCTGATCCAGACGATGAAGATAAGGCCGTTCCCGGTTATAATGGTAGGCAAGGAGTTCTGGGAAGGACTGTGGGACTGGGTCAAGCTCCACCTCGTGCGCGAGAACATGATTTCCCCGGCCGACCTCGAACTCGTAAGCTTTATCGACGACCCGGCCGAGATAACCGGGAAGGTGATGAGCTTCCTCGCGGAAAGCAGCTATGCCGAAAACGAACACCCTCACCACAGCCTGGGGAAATGAGATGGACAACGCATCAAAATGCCGCCTCCACAAGTTCGACGGGAGCTTCTCGTGGAGCGAAGTGGAAAAGCAGAAGTACAAGGACGAAGGCGGGTTCTTCTGCGGCATAGACAGGAACACCCTTATAGGCAACCGGGGCGAGGACGCCAAGTTCGAGCTTCGCTACTTCGAGATAGGCCCCGGCGGCAACAGCTCCCTTGAGAAGCATGTCCACGAGCACGCCGTGGTCTGCGTCCGGGGCCGCGGCAAGGCTATCGTCGGCGCGCAGGCATGGGACCTGGAATTTATGGATGTCGTTTACATCGCCCCCGATGTGCCGCACCAGCTTGTCAATACAGGAGATGAGCCCTTCGGCTTCCTCTGCATAGTGGACGCGGAGCGCGACCGCCCGAGGGAGCTTGGGCCTGAGGAGATCGAGTGGCTTAAGCAGTCCCAAGCGACCAAAGATATATTTAAAGCTTAATCAAAGGAAATTTCTCCTATGTTTATTATAAAAAACGCTACAATCTACGACGGCACGGGCGGCGAAGGCTTCGTCTCCGACATACTGGTAGAGGACGGCGTAATCGCACGCATACACAAGGGCATCCACGCGCCGGAGGCGAGGGTTATCGACGCACACGGGCTTGCCGCCTCTCCCGGCTTCATCGACATTCACGCGCACTCGGACTACTCAATCCCGGCGGACAACGCCGCGTCCAGCAAGATAATGCAGGGCGTAACGACGGAGGTATCTGGCAACTGCGGCCTGTCCGCCGCGCCCCTGCTGGGGGCCGCCGCCAGACAGCGCGAGAAGGATTTGGAAGAGCTTGGCCTGACTCAGAGCTGGACGGACCTTAGGGGCTACTTCGATATGCTCGAATCGAGGCATCCGGCGGTGAACTGCGCGTCCTTCTGCGGCCACGGAAACCTCCGCGCCTCGGTAATGGGGTACGAAGACCGCGAGCCTACGGAAGACGAAATGCGGAAGATGGAAGACCTGCTCGCCGACGCAATGACCGCCGGCGCGCTTGGCCTTGCGACCGGGCTCGTTTACCCTCCGGGCGTGTACTGCAAGACCGACGAGCTTGTGCGGCTTGGCCGCGTCGCGGGCCGGTTCGGCGGCGTATACGCATCCCATATGAGGAGCGAAGGCGCAAATGTCCTCTCGGCCATCGACGAAGCCCTGAAGGTAGGCAGGCAGGGCGGGTTGCCGGTGGAGATATCGCACATCAAGACCTCAAGCCCCGCCAACTGGCACCTCGTGACCGATATGATCGAGAAGGTCGAGGCGGCGCGCGCCGAGGGCCTTGCGGTGACGGCGGACAAATACCCGTATACCGCAGGCAGTACGGACCTGGACGCGATACTGCCCCCCTGGGCGTATGAAGGCGGAAACATCGAGGAGTTGAAGAGGCTGACCGACCCGGTCATCCGGGCGAAGCTGCGCTCCGAATGCCTCTCGCTGTACCCGTCCGACAACTACTGGGAGCGCGTGATGATATCGTCCGTCACGACCGAGAAAAACCGCGAGCTTGAGGGCAAGCGCCTCTCGGAGGCCGCCGCGATGCGCGGGCAGGACCCGGTAGACGCGCTGTTCGACATACTGATAGAGGAAGAAATTCGCGCGGGCGCGATATTCTTTTCGCAGAGCGAGGAAAACCTCAGGACTTTCCTGAAGCAGGAATGGGTGATGGTCGGCTCGGACTCGACCGCGCGCGGCATGTCCGGCGTAACGCGCCAGGGCAAGCCGCACCCGCGCACATTCGGGACCTTCCCGAAGATACTCGGCACCTTCGTCCGGGACGAGCAGATATTGACGATGCCGCAGGCCGTCCGCAAGATGTCCTCGATGGCCGCCGAAAAACTTGGCCTCGACGGGCGCGGCTACCTGAAGGAAGGCTTCTTTGCCGACATAGTGCTGTTTAACCCTGAGACGGTCGCCGACAGGGCGACCTACGAGGAGCCTTACCAGTTCCCTGAGGGCATTAAATATGTATTCGTCAACGGGGCTCTGGCGGTCGAGGACGGCGAACAGACCCCCGCCCGCGCAGGCCGGGTCTTAAGGCCGGGGAAGTGATGCTTGTCACCCCCGCGAAAGCGGGGGTCCAGCGGCTTTAAAAGCATCTGGATTCCCGCCTTCGCGGGAATGACGAACATTGTTTATGGCTAACTCTTCAAAGGATAGCATGAAACCCATCGTAGGAATTACGCAGGACATCGAGAAGAAGAACGAGACGAGCTTTTACGCATACCTCGACAATAACTACGCGCAGGCGGTGTATAACTTCGGCGGACTGCCTGTGATGATACCCATCCTTGCCGACGACGACTCCGTGAAGGAGTACGCCGCCATGATAGACGGCCTGCTCCTATCCGGCGGCGACGACATACACCCGCGCTACTACGGCGCTGAGATTATCCCGGAATGTTTGCCTTC
>DASXVI010000062.1:0-3161 GCA_036504315.1 Nitrospirota bacterium | reverse complement strand
TGGGAGGGGAGCTGCCGGTACTTTATACCCAACTCGCGCAGGCTCAAGATTCACCCTCCGTTTGTTCGTCGTCGTCCACCCAGCGAAGGATTATTCCGTCCGGCCAGCTCTCGCCGCCGGATACCCCCATGCCCAGCACAGCCCTTTCTCCGAAGACGGCCTCTTTGTATGCGCCAGCGATAGCCTTGTAGTCCTTTGCGGCAACGCCCGCTTTTGTAGCCCTCATAATCTCCCGCTGGATCCGTCTGAAGCCCAGGAGGTGCCTGCGGTTGACCGCATCATACGCGTTGACCTTTTCCATTACACAACCTGCTCGATGAACCACGCGGGCGCTTCAACCTCATCCGCAAGCCGCCAGCCGTCCTTCCTGTACATAAGCCCGAGCCTGTGTTCCGACCACAGTTCCTTAACATCCGCCTTCCCGGAAAAGTAAGTTTTCCCGCACAACGGGCAGCGCACGCTTATAAAGCTCGTCAGAAGTGCTCCGCTACCGCATTTCGTACACCTTGCATTTCCCATCTCATGCCCCCTTCCCGGCATTGCGACTTTGCTCACGCCTTTCTACTAATAGTGGAAAGTGACCGGGGCGAAGCTTCTTTTTTGCATACTCCATGCGGGTTTGAAGCGTACTAAGCCGGATTCCCAACTTCCGCGCGGCGGCCCTCATGGAGAGGCCTTTTGCGATGAGTCCGACGGCCTGCCTCTCCTTCTTTGTGAGCGCGCTCAAATCCGGCATCGATGCTTCCGTCCGCTCGGATACGCACCACTCGGCCCATGAAAATTTTTCGGCGATTGCCTCAAGCGCCTCAGGCGAGATGCGCACCTCTACCTTCGGGTTGCGCCCGGCGTCAACGCCCGGCAGCCGGGACTCAATGGCGGGACAGATTTTATTGCAGGTTTTTCTTACAGCGCAGTTCTTGCAGGATTTCATTATTTCCCTCCCAGTGCATATTACTAATGGGGGGATGATATTTGAAATGACGCGGGCAGTCCGCTGAAGGGCTTGAGAAAACAGGTTGGCCGGAGCCTTTTAATGGAGGCCTTGCAGGATATTTACAAGGAAACTTTCAGAAATTTATGCGGGAAGCGGTACTGGAAAATACTTAGCGGGCCAGAAGCTCTTTGTGGGACAAGGCGATGAGGACGTAGGTAACAATGCAGATGGTCGCGCCCAAGGCGACAGCGAACGGAGTGCCGTAGTAGTGGGCCACGGCGCCGACGATAAGGTTCCCTATGGGGGTGAAGCCCAGGAATACAAGAGAGTATAAACTCATTACACGGCCGCGCAGGTGGTCTGGGACATCGTCCTGTATTGCCGTGTTGACCGTCGCAAGCATCGATATCATGCCCCATCCCACAAACATCAGAAGCAAGCAGGAAAGAAACGGAGCGCGTGAAAAGGACAGTCCGATAAGGGCAAGGTTCGCGATTATGCCTGCCATAAAAGCTGTCCGGCCTTTTCTTTTCACCGAGCCGAAGGATGCGATCGTAAGCGCGCCGACCAGCGCGCCGACACCGGACGCCCCCATCATCAACCCCAACCCCTTTGCGCCGATATGCAGTATGTCGCGTGCGAATATAGGCATAAGCGCGATATACGGGATGGCAAACAGGCTGGTCATCGCTACCATGACGATGAACCAGAGAACTGAAGGCGCATTCCTTACATAGCTGATCCCTTCGGCAAGCTCCTTGAGCACGGGGTGGAACTCCCGCTTGACCGTAGGCTTGATGTCCATCATCAACAGCCCGATTATTATCGCGATGTACGAGGCGGAATTTATGAAGAAGCACGGGGTAAGCCCAAGATACCCGATTAAAAGGCCCGCTAACGCGGGGCCAACTATCCTCGCGCCGTTAAACATGGCGGAGTTCAGCGCAATGCCGTTCATCAGGTCTTCCTTGCCGACCATCTCGACGATGAAGGCCTGCCTGGCAGGGATATCGAACGTGTTAACAATGCCGAGGAGTCCTGCGATCATTATGATCTGCCAGACCCTTATCGCATCGAGCGCGACAAGCATGGCGAGCGAGAATGCGAGGAGCATTGAAAGCGTCTGCGCCAGGAGTATCAGGTTGCGCTTGGGTACCCTGTCCGCGACTACTCCGCCGATAAGCGACAGGAAGAGGACCGGGAGCGAGCCGACGGCTGAAACCAGAGACAGGAAAAATGCCGAGTCGGTAAGCTTGAGGACAAGCCAGCCCTGGGCCACCGAGTGCATCCAGGTGCCTGTGAGCGACAATGCCTGCCCGATGAAAAACAGCCGGTAGTTCCGGTGTTGCAGGGCCGAGAATGTTTTCAACTTCATAAAAACAGGCTTTTATCAGATGGGCTTATCACGCCGCGGGCTACCGCTTTATCAAAGAGCGCCTCGACGGCCCTCACCCCCTCATCGCCCAGGTCGAGTGAGAACGAATTCACATACAGTTCTATATGGCTGTTGATAACTCCCTCTTCCATCTCCTGCGCGTGCCGCTTTATATAGTCCATCGCCTCGGTGCGGTTGGCATATGAATAGCCGATGCTCTTTCGTATCCCATCCTCTACGGCCCTTATCGTATCCGCCCCAAGGCTTCTCCTGGCGAGGATGCCGCCGAGCGGTATCGGCAGTCCGGATTCCGACTCCCACCACTGCCCGAGGTCGATAAGTTTGTTCAGGCCGAACCCCTGATATGTAAACCTGCCTTCATGTATGATAAGCCCGGCGTCGACCCTGCCCTCCGCCACGGCGGGCATAATCTTTTCAAACGGCATCACTTCGATATTGTCGAAATCCTTGTCATAAAGAAGCAGAAGCAGCTGGGCGGTGGTATACCTTCCGGGGATGGCTATCTTTTTGCCCCGCAGTTCTTCCATGCTTTTATAGTTTTTCGATACCACGAGCGGTCCGCATCCCCTTCCGAGGGCGGCCCCGCTTTTGAGCAGGCAGTAGTCCTCCCTCAGGTACGCGAGCGCGTGGAACGACACCTTCGTAAGGTCAAGCTCGGTCTTCAATGCCCGCCGGTTGAGCGTCTCGACGTCATCAAGCGATTCCACAATATCTACCCCGCTCACAGGCGTCCTGCCGTGCGTCAAGCCGTAAAAGATGAAGGTGTCGTTTGGGCAGGGCGAATACCCGAGTGTCAGTTTCATATGTTCTCCAAGGCGTATCTGGCAAGCA
>DASXVI010000061.1:0-3442 GCA_036504315.1 Nitrospirota bacterium | reverse complement strand
CTTCATACCCGACATATCCCGGAGGCGCTCCGGTCAGCCTCGACACAGTGAACTTCTCCATGAACTCCGACATATCGACGCGTATCAGCGCCTCGTCGGAATCGAACAGGAATTCGGCGAGTACCTTTGCAAGCTCCGTCTTGCCCACGCCCGTCGGGCCCAGGAATACGAAGGAGCCGATAGGTTTCTTGCGCGACTTCATGCCTGCGCGTGAACGCCTGATGGCGCGGGAGACGGCCTTGATGGCCTCGTCCTGCCCGACAATCCTCTTGTGGAGGAACTCCTCCATCCTGAGGAGTTTTTCGGACTCTTTTTCCTCCAGCTTGATAAGCGGGATGCCGGTGATTTTTGAGACCATCCCGGCGACTTCTTCCTCGCCAATCACGGGCTGGACCTTGTCCTGTGCCTCGCGCCAGCCTTTCTGGGCCTCGTCGAACTGCTCCTTCAGCCGCTCCTCTTCACGGGTAAAGTATTCGGCCTTCTCCGTGTCCTGGAGCTTCACGAACAGGTTCTTGTTCTTCGCGGCCTTCTTCATGTCGCGCTCGACCGCCTTCAGATCGGGCGGAAGCGTGTACTTCTGGAGCTTGGCGCGCGACCCGGCTTCATCGATAATATCTATCGCCTTGTCCGGGAGGAACCTGTCCGGGATATACCTGTCGGACAGTTTAACCGAGGCCTCGACCGCTTCGTCCTTGTAGCGCACCTTGTGGTGAGCCTCGAACTTGTGGCGGAGACCCTGCAATATCTTGACCGCTTCCTCTATCGAAGGCGGCAGTACCTGTATCGGCTGGAAGCGCCTCTCTAACGCCCCGTCCTTTTCTATGTGCTTCCTGTACTCGTCGAGCGTCGTTGCGCCGATGCACTGCATCTCGCCCCTCGAAAGGGCAGGCTTGAGCATGCTCGAAGCATCTACCGAGCCTTCGGCCGCGCCCGCGCCGACAAGCGTGTGGAGTTCGTCTATGAATATGATGATGTTCTCCGCCTGCGCAATCTCCTTCATCACGACCTTAAGGCGTTCCTCGAACTGGCCGCGGTACTTCGTGCCCGCAATCAGCGAACCCAGATCAAGCGCAATCAGGCGCCTGTTCGCCAGGTTCTCCGGCACATCCTCATTTATTATCTTCTGGGCAAGGCCCTCGACGATGGCTGTCTTGCCGACGCCCGGCTCGCCTATCAATACGGGATTGTTCTTCGTCCTGCGGGATAATATCTGCATCACCCGCTCTATCTCGTTTTCGCGGCCGATGACCGGGTCGAGCTTGCCGTCGCGGGCAAGCTGGGTCAGGTCGCGACCGAATTCGTCCAAAGCCGGAGTCGGGCTCTTCTTCTCGCGCGCCGTCTGGTTGGGGTTCCTGCGGACGAAATTAATCGTCAACTGGCGCGCCCCAAGGAGATGCGCCCCAAGGTTGCGGAGTATCTTGCCGCCGATGCCCTCTTCCTCACGGATTATTCCGAGAAGCAGATGCTCGCTTCCGACATAATTGTGGCCTAACAGCCTTGCCTCTTCTATCGCGAGTTCAAGGACTTTCTTCGCGCGCGGGGTAAAAGGTATCTCGCCGAACGCAAGGTTTCCCATGCCTCCGGGGAGGTTTCTCTCCACCTCCATGCGCACCTGCTCCGTGTTGAGTCCGAGTTTGCGCAGTACGGCTACGGGGATCCCGTCGTCCTCCCTCAGGAGGCCCAAGAGCAGGTGTTCCGTCCCCAGGTAGTCGTTCTGGTGCCTCTCAGCCTCTTCCCTTGCGAAGATTATGACCTTACGGCCCCTATCGGTGAATTTTTCAAACATCCTGATGCTCCCTTGCAAACATGCGCCAAAGAAGTTAAAATCCTTTTAGCTATATTAAGTTCTTTGCCTTCCAATGTCAAGATTTATCGAATTTATGAAGCTCTTTCCCTCATTGTAAACCTGAATTTAATTTATTGTTGACAAGTACCGTATTCATGCCTTAATCTTTTATTCTCGTATTCCTTATCGATATTTATATTATAACTCACAAGGCATTTTATCGTCATCTTCATTTAAACGGTGAAAAAGTTATGCAAATCGGCAAGTTAGAAATATCCTTCGGCAGCGGCCCGACAAAAAAACAGGACGCGGTAGTAATCATCAAGGCATTGGAAGAGCACCCCTGGGAGATGATTGCCATTGCCGGAAGCCTGCGCGAAAAGAAATTCGGCAACAAGGTAGACCCATGCTCCATCATAAACGCGCGCTCCGGAAACTGCCAGGAGGACTGCGCCTTCTGCGCCCAATCGGCCCACCACAGCACCAATGCGACGGTATATCCACTGCTCGATGCGGACACCGTCGTCGGGTCGGCTCGCCGCGCGTTCGACCACGGTGTCAGGCGTTTTTGCGTAGTTACATCAGGACGCGGTATCGATACCGGCCGCGATTTGAGCATTATAGCAGGCTGCATCACCCGCATCAGGGACTTAGGGATGCTGCCTTGCGCAACCCTCGGCCACCTTACCCGCGACCAGCTCCAATCCTTAAAGGACGCGGGCCTGTACCGCTACCACCACAATGTAGAGACCTCGCGGCGGTTCTTCCCGAACATCTGCACGACACACGACTACGACGAGCGCCTTGCCACTCTCGCGGACGCGAGGGCAGTAGGCCTTTCGACATGCTCGTGCGGGATAATGGGGATGGGCGAGACGATGGCCGACCGCGCGGATATGGCATTCGACCTATGGGACGCGGGAGTGGACTCTTTGCCTGTAAACTTCCTGATGCCGATAACTGGAACGCCTCTTGAGGACGCAAACTTCATGACGCCCCTTGAGGCCCTTAAGACAATTGCCCTGTTCCGGTTCATCATGCCGGAGACGGAAATCCGAGTCTGCGGCGGACGGATAGGCGCGCTCCGGGACCTGCATCCAATGATATTTGCGGCCGGGGCAAACGGCCTGATGATGGGCGATTACCTGACCAAGGCGGGCCGAAGTTTTTACGACGACGAGCGGATGCTGGCGGACCTGGGCCTGAAGCTCCCCGGAAACAAGAACATATGAACGACAGGCTTTATTCTTTGAGGATGCGCGCATCACAGGGAGGGAAGCATATTTCGGGCGCGGAGAAGATTGTCCGTTTCTCACGCGTTTCCGGTGCCGCGCACGAGATGGTGGACAGGGCCATGCGTCACGAGCGCGGCCTGCCCGACAGCGTGACCTTATCCTTCGACCCCCTCGACGGCAAAGAGATTATAAATCTGACGGCGCTTCCGGTGTCAAGCATAGCTGCCCGGGATACCGTCGAAGCGAGAAAACACGCCGCAATACTTCTTGCGGATTCAGGCGTTGCCGAATGCGCAGCCCACCGCGCGATATTTCTTATAACCTCCGGCCCGGCGCCGGACGGAGGGACTATGCGCGGAGCGATGATACTCGACGCGGTCACCGGAGAGAGGCTTGAGCCCGACCGGGCAAAGGGCGTGCG
>DASXVI010000060.1:0-1937 GCA_036504315.1 Nitrospirota bacterium | reverse complement strand
AGATGGCGGATGATTTGACCGACGAGATCCTTGGCAGCTTGCCCAAATCGTTATGGGACGATAAAAATGAGAGATAAAATTATCGAGGGCCAGACGCCCTTGACTCCCGAAGAAAAAGAAGGGCTGATACCCCCGCATATTACAAAGCGCGAGGAACTGAATTCATGGGAACAGCGGAACATGATCTCGGCCAATGAATGGCTGGCCCGGCGCAAGAAGAAGACCGAAATATTGACGACCGAATTTGTCTGCAAGCTGCATGAAAAAATGTTTGGCGAGGTTTGGAAATGGGCGGGAAGGTTCAGGACAACCGATAAGAATATCGGGGTTTCGAAACATGAAATCAGGCCGAAGCTGCACGACCTCCTGGAAGATACAAAAACATGGGTAGAACAGGGGACATATCCGGCCGATGAGATTGCGGTCAGGTTTCACCACCGGCTTGTATTGATACACCCCTTCCCGAACGGTAACGGAAGGCATTCCAGGAAGATGGCGGATTTATTATTGACGGATGTCTTGGAACAGCCGCCTTTTACCTGGGGAGCCTGCAATCTGGCCGGTCACGGACAAGCAAGGACCTCGTATATCAAGGCCTTGCAGGAAGCCGACCGCAATAACGGGTATGAAGCATTACTGGCTTTTGCGAGGTCATGACAACTGCATTTATCTATTCCCTCTTGCCCTCCCCTCCCCAATAATGCTAAAATACTCAATTGCGTTGCCCTATAAGAACTTACCCCAAAGAAAGAGCTATAATTAAACTATGCACGACAAGATAGTAATCAAGGGCGCGCGGGAGCACAACCTCAAGAACATAGACCTTGAGATACCCCGCGACCAGCTCGTCGTAATTACCGGGCTGTCCGGCTCCGGCAAATCATCGCTCGCGTTCGACACCATATACGCCGAAGGCCAGAGGCGGTATGTCGAGTCCCTCTCGGCTTACGCCCGCCAGTTCCTGGAGCAGATGGACAAGCCGGATGTGGACAGCATCGAAGGCTTGTCCCCCGCGATATCCATCGAGCAGAAGACGACTTCAAAGAACCCCCGCTCGACAGTCGGGACAGTAACAGAGATATACGACTACCTCCGCCTCCTGTTCGCCCGCGTCGGCCACCCGTTCTGCTACAACTGCGGCAAGGAGATAACCTCCCAGACCGTCTCCCAGATGGTGGACCGCGTCTCGGCTATGCCGCAAGGCACGAAGTTTTCTATACTTGCGCCTATCGTGCGCGGCAGGAAGGGCGAGTACCGCAAGGAACTTCTCCAGATGCGCAAGGACGGGTATGTCCGGGCACGTGTGGACGGCAAAGTGCACGACCTTTCCGAAGACATCACGATGGACAAGAACAAGAAGCACAACATCGAAATCGTCGTTGACCGCATCGTGATAAAGGAAGGGATAGAGAAGCGGCTCGCCGACAGCATCGAGGTCGCGCTGAAGCTCTCCGACGGGATAATAATTATAAACCCGGCGGACGGCAGCCCAGACATACTCTTCTCGGAGAAGCTCGCCTGCATCGAGTGCGGGATATCATACCCCGAGGTCTCGCCCCGGATGTTCAGCTTCAACGCGCCGCACGGGGCCTGCCCGGAATGCGACGGCCTGGGCGTTACGATGGACATAGACCCGGACATGGTCGTCCCGAACAAGGAGCTGTCCATACGCGAGGGCGCGGTAAAGCCCTGGTCGAAGCGGACCAGCATGTTCTACTTCCAGATACTCGAAGCGATAGCCGACCACTTCGGCTTCGACCTCGCGACCCCGTGGAAGAAGCTCCCGAAGCGGGTGCAGGAGGTTATCCTGCGCGGGACGACCGAGCCGATAAAGTTCTACTTCATCCGCGACGGGCGCAAGACCTTCTACCAGCGCGAGTTCGAGGGCGTGATGAACAACCTCTCCCGCAGGTACAAGGAGACCGAGTCGGCCTACA
>DASXVI010000059.1:0-2991 GCA_036504315.1 Nitrospirota bacterium | reverse complement strand
TCTCGACTATAGCAAGGAATGTTGCAATTTACGCCGTGCCGGTGATGATAGCCATCATCTTTCACGAAGTTGCGCACGGATGGGTCGCGGAGAAGTTCGGCGATAGCACCGCAAGGCGCGCGGGCCGCATCACGCTCAACCCGATTTCACATATCGACCCTATCGGCACGGTGCTCCTGCCGCTGGTGCTCATCGCGATGGGATCGAAGATACTGTTCGGCTGGGCCAAGCCCGTCCCTGTCAATTTCGCCGCGCTTCGGAACCCCAAACGGGATATGATATGGGTATCGCTCGCGGGCCCCGGCACAAACTTTACGCTTGGTCTTATCAGCGCCCTTTTGATAAAGCTGATAATCATTTTTGAGCCGAACGCGATAATCCTCGCGAACAAGGATGTATCGCCGGAGGTCCTGCGTCAGATGGGCGTGGCCGTTTCGGTGCTTGTGCCCATCGTGCTGATGCTGATTGCGTCGATATACATCAACTGCGTGCTGATGGTGCTGAACCTCATCCCGGTCCCGCCGCTGGATGGAGGCCGCGTGCTGGTGGGCCTGCTCCCGGAGGAGCTTGCCTACCGCTACAGCAAAGTTGAGCCTTTCGGCATACTAATAGTAGTCCTGCTGGTGTTTATGCTGCCGTTGTCCCAGCAGGTGTTCCATGCGGTAATATCCATTTTCGCCAATTTCTTTTTCTTTATCGCGGCGATTTAATTTAGCCCCAAGTGTGGGGTGAAGTAATCAGGTTTCACAAGGAGTCCAAAAGCAAATGAGCAAGAGGGTATTATCGGGTATGCGCCCGACCGGGAAGATGCAGCTTGGCAACCTTCTGGGCGCTGTCGAGAACTGGAAGAACCTCCAGGAAGAGTATGACGCCTATTTCTTCATCGCCGACTGGCATGCCCTGACGACGAATTATGCCGACACCGGAGAGCTGCGCTCGATGAGGCGCGAGCTTCTGGTGGACCTGCTCGCATCCGGGCTCGACCCCGCAAAGTGCACCATCTTCGAACAGTCGAAGATACTGGAACACGCCGAACTGTTCGTCTACCTCTCGATGATAACGCCCGTCTCCTGGCTGGAAAGAAACCCGACCTACAAGGAGATGATGGACAACATCACGGACAAGGACCTCACCAACTTCGGCTTCCTCGGATACCCGGTTCTGATGGCGGCCGACATCCTGATGTACAAGGCCGCGCGCGTCCCGGTGGGCGTGGACCAGCTCCCGCACCTGGAGCTTACCCGCGAGATAGCGAGACGGTTCAACCAGACCTACAAGCCGGTATTCCCGGAGCCGATGGCGCTTATGACCGAGACGCCGAAGGTGCCGGGCATAGACGGCCGCAAGATGTCCAAATCCTACGGCAACGCGATTTACCTGTCCGACACGCCGGACGAGATGCGCAAGAAGATAAAGGTGACGGTGACCGACCCTGCGCGCATCAAGCGCACGGACCCGGGCGACCCGGATCTCTGCACCGCGTTCGTCTTCCATAATATTTACACGCCCAAAGAAGAGATACCAATGATAGTCAGGCAGTGCAAGGAGGCCGCGATCGGCTGTGTGGACTGCAAGACGAAGCTGGCTAATTATATGCTCGAGCAGCTTGAGCCGATACATGCAAGGCGCGCCGAACTGCTGGCGAGGCCGGATTACCTCGAAGATGTGCTCCGCGCGGGCAACGAGAAGGCGCGCGCGACGGCAAGGGCGACGATGGCCGAAGTCCGCGACGCGATAGGGATATAAAAACTATTTCACCACGGAGACACGGAGGAAGGTGGCGTGTCTCTGTGCCTCTGTGGTTCAAAGGATTTGGTTTCTATGATAGACGATAATTACAGCATAAAACTGCCGCTGTTCGAGGGGCCGCTCGACCTGCTGCTCCACCTCATCAAGAAGAACGAGGTGGACATATACGACATCCCTATCGTGCTTATCGTCGACCAGTACATCGAATATATCGAGCTGATGAAGGACTTGAACCTGGAGATCGCGGGCGAGTTCCTCGTGATGGCCGCGACCCTCGCGCAGATTAAGTCGAGGATGCTTCTCCCGCCCAGGGAAGGCGAAAACGGCGAGGAGGACGGGCAGGATCCAAGGCAGCTCCTCATCGACAGGCTGCTTGAATACAAGAAGTTCAAGGAAGCCGCGCAGGAACTTGGCGAGCGCGAGACATTCTGGCGCGAGGTTTTCGTCCGCCAGGGCAAGGGCGCATGGGAAGACGCCGAGGAACCCGTTGACGAGCAGTTGTTCAACTTCGGGCTGATAGACCTGCTCGACGCGTTCAAGCGCGTGCTGAAAAACTCGCCCAGCCTCAACTTCCATGAGATAGGCGGCGGCGACGGGATTAGCATCACCGACCGGATAAACCAGATACTTGAGATGCTCGAAGGCAGGGAAAGCATAACCTTCGACGAGCTTTTCGAGGGCGCATACTCGCGCCAGTCAATAATAGTCAGCTTCCTGGCCCTTCTGGAGCTTGCGAGGCTGAAGGCGATAAAGGTCCTCCAGGTGGAGGAATTCGGGACCATACGGATAACCAAGGCGGTGGCCGAAGATGGAGTTTAACAGGATGAAGGCCGCGTTGGAGGCCCTGCTCTATGTCTCCGACTCGCCGCTTACAATTGCGAGGATGAAGGAGGCCCTGGGCGGCGACGAAATTGACGCCGCCGATGTCCGGGCGGCCATCCTGTCCGTCGTCGAGGACTTCGAGGGAGACGGGCGGGGAGTGCGCGTGGCGGAGATTGCGGGCGGCTACCAGATTATCACGAGGCCTGAGTACGCGTGGTACATCAAGCGGCTCCAGAAAATCAAGCCGCCGAAGCTCAGCAGCCAGGCGCTTGAAACCCTTGCGATAGTGGCGTACCGCCAGCCAATCATCAAGGCCGAGATAGAGGTCGTCCGCGGCGTTTCCGCCGACGGCGTCTTAAGGACGCTGCTCGACCGCCGGCTCGTAAAGATCGTCGGCAGGCAGGATGTTCCCGGCAAGCC
>DASXVI010000058.1:0-4716 GCA_036504315.1 Nitrospirota bacterium | reverse complement strand
ACGCATAAACATTATGCCTGAATCCATTCCTTCAAGAAACCCGCTGAGGCCCGTTGTGGCGCTTTCGGCGGGTTTTTTATTTTTCCTGTCCGCGCTCACCCTGCTGTTCCACCGCGATATTCCAGACTGGCAAGTCCTTTTCCTGCGTTATGCCGGGGCAATCGCCGCCGCCCTTCTGTGCGGGTTCATAGCGGGGGGCTTCCCGCGCGGAGGAGCGTCCAGGATGCTTGAAATTATCCTTCCGGTATTCATCATCCTTTTCTCGTTCGACAGCATGTCCGGCCTGACGCATTTTGTAAACCCGCACGCCGCCGACGGCGCATTGGCCTCGCTCGACACATCAATATTCGGCGAGGCGCCGGGCATAATGCTCCAGCCTTTTATCCGGCCCTGGCTGACTACCATACTCCAGCTTTGCTACACCAGCTATTACGCCATCCCGATAGCATTTTGCCTGATGCTCTACTTCCAGGGACGGCGGGCTGAATTCGACCGTACCGTCTTTGGCATAGTTATGGCGTTCTTCCTGTCATACATCGGCTACCTGCTCGTGCCTGCGCTCGGCCCGAGGTTCTACTTAAAGGACGCGTTCACTGCCGACCTTATGCGCGGGCCGGTCGCCTCCGCCATAGACGCGGCGCTGAACATCCTTGAAGGCGAGAACTGGGACGCGTTCCCGTCCGGTCATACCATGATTGTTCTGGTCGTGTTGATTTACGCGTGGAGGATTGACAGGAGGTTTTTCCGGGGTGCGTTGCCGTTTGCGGCGGGGCTGATATTATCGACCGTCTACCTGCGATACCATTATGCGGTGGATGTGATAGCCGGGATGGCGCTTGCGCCGGTGAGCGCGGTTATATCGGAGCGGCTGTTTTGCAGGCTGTCAGGAAATAAACCGCAGGATGCCGAGCATCACCGCGCCTGAGATTACCGGGATTGCGAGGTTGTCGTTTATCCAGGGCGGAAGCAGTTCTACAGCGGCGGCCACGACCGCGCCCACAATAAATACAACTACCGGCACCGGATAGAAGAACGCGTTCAATACCGTCCCGGCAATGAGCGCGGCCACGACAAAGGCTGCCGTGCCCTCAAGGCTCTTGCCGCTGACAATCTTTGTGCGGCCCCACCTCTCGCCTACCATGGTCGCGGTGGCATCGCCGCAGGCAAGAAATACAACCGCATAGGCCCCTATAGGTACATCGTAGAGAAAAAAGGCAAGTCCCGCACCGAGTACATACCAGGGCGTGCCGGTCAGCCTGGACTTTTCGTTGTCGCGCAGGAAACTTTTAAAGCGGCGGAAGAAAAATTCGTTGATGCGAGGCGAACTGAGCCGCGCGATCTCAACGCAGGAGGTGAAGATAAACAGCCCGGCGAGTACCGACAGTCCGGGCCGCCTGCCGAGGCAGGCATAGAGACCCAGCATGGAAAACCCGCCGGCCATATGGTAGATTTTTCGGCCTATATGCTTCAATCAGACATGTCGCGGCTGGAGCAAGCCCAGCTCTCTCCCAACCTTCTCGAAAACGTCCAGTACCTTGTCAAGCTGTTCCGGCTCGTGTGTCGCCATATAGCTCGTGCGGATGAGCGCCCTGCCCGGAGGCGTGGCGGGACTGACTACGGCGTTCACGAATATACCTTCGTCCTGCAGCCGCTTTGTCATCATGAATGCGGTCATGTCGTCGCCGACGACTACCGGCACGACCGGCGTCTCGCTCTTGCCGATATCGTAGCCCATGCCCGTGAAACCGTCCTGCATCCTGCGGGTATTCTCCCAGAGCCTCTCGCGCCTCTCCGGCTCCTGCTCTACAATGTCCAGCGCGGCCAGCACGGACGCAACGGACGCGGGCGGCGGGCTTGCCGAGAAAATCAGCGCGCGGGACATATGCTTTATGTAGTTGATGACTTCGCGAGAGCCTACCACGAAACCGCCTATAGAGGCAAGCGACTTGCTGTAGGTGCCCATGATGAGGTCGACCTCGTCTTCCATGCCGAAGTGCTCCGCAGTGCCCCTGCCGTTTTTGCCGAGGACTCCGATGCCGTGGGCGTCGTCCACCATCACGCCCGCGCCGTGCGCCTTCGAGACGGACACTATGTTCGGAAGGTCGGCGATGTCTCCCTCCATCGAGAATACGCCGTCCACGACTACAAGCTTGCCGCCGTGCTCGCACTGCCCGAGTACCCGGTCGAGGTCGGCTGAGTCGTTATGCCTGAATTTCTTTATCTCGCCGAAGGACAGACGGCATCCGTCAAAGATGCTCGCATGGTCGAGCTTGTCTATTATGACGGTGTCGTCCTTGCCAATCAGCGCGGATATAGCTCCGAGGTTGGTCTGGAAACCGGTGGAAAAAGCGAGGGCCGCCTCTTTGCCCATGAACGCCGCGAGCCTTGCTTCGAGTTCCTCGTGGATGTCGAGCGTGCCGTTTAAAAACCTCGACCCGGCGCATCCGGTGCCGTATTTATTTATGGCCGCGACCGCAGCCTCCTTCACCTTCGGGTGGCTTGTCAGGCCCAGGTAGTTATTCGAGCCGAGCATTATCATCGGCCTCCCGCCGATTGTAACGACGGGGTCCTGGGCTGAATCTATCGTCCTGAAATAAAAATACGCCCCGCAGGCCTTGAGGTCGTCCGCCCGAGTGTACTTGAAGCATTTGCCGAAGATGTCCAAACCGTGCCTCCCTGAGCGAATGAGTTAGAGCCAGCCGTTTTCCCTGTACCAGCGTGCGGTCTGACGCGCGCCGTCGGCGAAGTTTATGCTGGCTGAAAAACCTAACTGCTCTTTTGCCCTTGCGGTGTCCGCAACCCAGTAACGCTGGCGGACCTCCTGGACCTTCTGCCTGTTAAGCAGCGCGGGGCGGCGCGTTATGAGCGAGACGGCTTCGGAAGCAATCGCCACGGCCGACAGCGCCGCCAGCGGCAGGACGACCCGCGTCGCCTTCCGGCCCACCGCCTCCGATATGGCCTCGCCTATTTCGTCCCAGGTGTAGGGCCTGTCCCCGCTGATAAAGAAAACATCGCCGCTTCGCGTATTCTTCAACGCAGCCCGCATTATCCCGTCCACCAGGTCTTCGACATGGCAGATGGATATCAGCCGCTCGTCCGCAAAACTCGTCCTGAAACCCCGGCCCACCATCCTGAAAAATTCATACACATCACGGTCGCGAGGGCCGTATACCGCAGTGGGCCGGACGACGGCAACATCCATAGCATCCTTCAGCCCGAGGACATTCTGCTCGCCAAGAAGCTTGCTCCTGCCGTAATCGGAAACGGGCATTGGCGGGTCTTCTTCTCGGCGGGGTACTCCGGCGGAACTTGGCCCGGCCGCGGCCTGGCTGGACACATGTACGAACTTCCTTACCCCTGCCTGCGCCGCCGCCTTCGCAATATTATCCGCGCCCTCGGCATTGGCGTTATAATATTCTCTTGAACGGGCCGCCTTCGTTACGCCCGCGAGATGAAATACATACTCGGCGCCGTCGAGCCGGCCGACCAGCGATTCAGGGTCCCGGCAGTCGCCCCTGACAAAACGGATATCCTTCCCGCAGCAAGGCCCGTTTAGCCAGTTGAGGTTAAGCGGGTCCCTGACAAGGCAGGTGACCTCGAACCCCCTCACGAGCAATTCCTCGACAAGGTGGCTGCCTATGAATCCCGTACCGCCGGTGACAAGAGCCTTCAAGGTTCCCTCGCACATTCAGAGTAAGGGCAGATATAACCTTTAGAAGTTTATATCCTTTCGTGATTTTTTTCAATATTAATCCCATTTGTAAGTATTTGTGAGAAAGTCACAGAACTTTGATTTGACTTTGAAAACCATTCTTAATATCCTTACACCAATCAGTAGGAGGTAGAAGCGCATGGAAACAACCCTGACAGACCTTTTAAAAGACGAATCCTGCCAAAAATCTCTCGTAGAGCTGAACAGCCGGTTCAGTATGAGCTGCCATGCATGGGATATATTGGGCAGGCCCATAATCCCGACCGTATGGGGCAATACTCTGTGCAAGCTGATAAAGAGCACCGAAGCGGGCCTGCTCACCTGCGCCGTGACGCACAAGGAAATGACGAAACAGGCGAAGGCCACCGGGAAACCGGTAATAAGGCTCTGCCACGCCGGGATGCTGAAGGCCGTCGTTCCGCTTTACTGCGGGACAAAATACATGGGACTAGCCGGTGGCTGCGGCTGCACGCCTTTGGGCAAAAGTATCGACGAGTCATACCTCCGGGAGCTCGGCCCGAAAATTGGCATAGAGGTCGAGAAACTGATCGAGCATGCGGCTTCCGTAAACGACTCCGACATCGAAAAGTTCTCCGAAGGCGTGTTCGATGTCATGAAAAACTGCAACTGCGGCAAACAGGATTAACAAAGCTCCGCTCCCATCCACTCCCGATGGGTTGACAAAAGGCCGTCCAGGTATGGGCGGCCTTTTTATTTTGACAGTTAAATGGTAAAATATGCCGGTTATATAATTTCAATAAAACGGAGGAATAATGAGAATCGGTTTCCTTGGCATGGGCATTATGGGCAGCGCGATGGCTGAGAACCTTATCAAGGGCGGGTTTGATGTAACAGTCTGGAACCGTACGCCCGAGAAGTGCGGGCCGCTGGTCGAGCTGGGAGCGGCGCAGGCAAGCTCTCCGAAGGTAGTCGTGGATATGTGCGATCTAACCTTCGCCATGCTCGCCGACCCAACAGTTGCAAAGGATGTCTGCTTCGGGCCT
>DASXVI010000057.1:0-3590 GCA_036504315.1 Nitrospirota bacterium | reverse complement strand
AGCCTTAGTGAGCCTGATAGTGCAGAAGTACGGCGGTACGTCTGTCGGGAACATCGACAGGATAAAGAATGTTGCCGAGCGCGTTGCAAAGGCGAGAAAAGAAGGGCACGACATCGTTGTGGTGGTCTCGGCCATGAGCGGCGAGACGGACAAGCTCGTCAAGCTTGCAAGCCAGATAACCGATATGCCGAACGAACGCGAGATGGACATGCTCCTGTCCTCAGGCGAGAGGGTGACTATCGCGCTCCTTGCGATTGCACTCAACGCCAGGGGCGTAGCGGCGGTTTCCTTCACGGGCAGACAGTCCGGCATAGTCACCGACGACGCGCACACGAGGGCGCGGATACAGAACATCGACGGTGGAAGGCTTCTGGAAGCCCTGAAAGAGGGCAAGGTTGCTGTCGTCGCCGGGTTTCAGGGTATCACCAAGGATTCGAATGTGACTACCCTCGGCAGGGGCGGCTCCGACCTGACCGCAGTAGCAGTCGCGGCCGCGCTGAAGGCCGACTTCTGCGATATCTACACGGATGTGGACGGCGTATACACTACGGACCCGAACATAGTGCCGAACGCGAGGAAGCTGGACAAGATATCTTACGAGGAGATGCTGGAGATGGCGAGCCTCGGCGCAAAGGTACTCCAGACGAGGTCTGTAGAGTTCGCGAAAAAATATAACGTGCCAGTCAGGGTGCTTTCGAGCTTCAATGATGTTCCCGGCACATTGGTGACAAAGGAGGACAAGGCTATGGAAAAAGAGGTGGTGGCTGGCGTTACATATGACAAGAACCAGGCAAAGGTAACTCTTACGGGTGTGCCTGACAAACCTGGTGTCGCAGCCAAGCTGTTCGCCAAAATAGCCGACTCCAATGTCATCGTGGACATGATAATCCAGAACATCAGCAAGGACGGTTTCACGGATATATCTTTCACCTCGCCCAGGACCGACCTGCCGAAACTGCTCCCGCTTCTGAAGAAGGTCGGGAAGTCCATAGGCTGCAAAGAGGTCGCCGTGAACGAGGAGATATCCAAAGTGTCCATCGTCGGCGTCGGCATGCGCTCGCACTCGGGCGTGGCGTCGAAGATGTTCGAGACGATGGCCATCGAAGGCATCAACATCATGATGATCAGCACTTCCGAGATAAAGATATCCTGCGTTATCGATTCGAAGTATACCGAGCTTGCCGTCAGAGCCCTGCACGATGCGTTCGGGCTTGCGGACAAGGGCAAGGTTTAAATACGCTTTAATGAATGATATCCATTCGCACATTCTTCCCGGAGTCGATGACGGCCCGAAGAGTTGGGAAGGTTCCCTAAAGATGCTGGAGGTTGCCGCGAAGGACGGCATAAAGTCCATCGCGGCGACCCCGCATGTCATCCCCGGCCTGTATCCGAATACCAAAGACAGTATTGTTTCGCTCATCGAAGAGCTAAGGCTGCGGGCCGCGCATATCCCCATCAAAATCGTCCCCGGCTCCGAGCTTCAGGTAAGCTCCGATACCATCGACGGCCTGAAAACCGGCCGCTATGCCACATTGAACGGCAGCAGGTATGCGCTTATAGAACTGCCCGCCCACTTCCAGCCAAAGAGCGTATTCGATTTCATATTTTCTTTATCCTCCTCTGGTTTTGTCGCTATCCTTGCGCATCCCGAGAGGAACGCGAAATACCAGTCCGACAAGGAGCTCCCCTATACGCTGGCCGGGATGGGCTGCCTGACGCAGATAACCGCCGGCAGCCTTGAGGGGATTTTCGGCTCGGGGGTCAAGAAGGCCGCGCTGGACATGCTGGAAAAAAACCTGGTCAACATCATCGCGAGCGATGCGCACGACCCTGTGTCCCGTCCGCCGATAATCTCCGAGGGAGTCCGCGAGGCCCAGCGGCTGATAGGCTCGCGTGCCGTCTTATCCCTTGCGGACGACATACCCGGCCTGGTGCTGGACGACAAAAAGGTGGACATATTAGAGCCTGAAAGGCCCAAGGCCCGCCGCTTCTTTTTCTTCAAGTCTTGACGGCTCCCGCCCTCTTCTGCAAAACTTAAACTGCGCACCTATCAAAATTTCCCTTTGGAATATTTCCAATGAAGGAACAGGTAAACTGGCACGCCCTCACCCCGTCGGACACGGCGGAACTGCTCGCATCCGACATGAAGGAAGGCCTTGCGCCTGAAGAGGCGGCGCGCAGGCTTTCCGAACTCGGCCCAAACGAGCTGCGCAAAGCTAAGATGCGCGGCCCCCTCATAATATTCCTGTCGCAGTTCGCCGACATCATGATACTCATACTTGTCGTCGCCGCGGTTATTTCCGGGGCGATGGGCGAGGTCACGGACACTATTGCGATTATCGTGATAGTACTTCTGAATGCGGGCATCGGGGCGGTGCAGGAGGTCCGGGCCGAGAAGGCGATGCTGTCCCTGCGGGAACTTGCCGCGCCGTTCGCGGTCGTCAGGCGGGGCGGAAAGGATATCCGGGTGCGGGCGAGGGAAATAGTGCCGGGCGACATCGTCTTGCTTGAGGCAGGGGACATAGTGCCTGCCGACCTGCGGCTTGTGGATGCCCATGCCATAAAGGCAGGCGAGGCGGCGCTTACCGGGGAATCGGGTCATGTCCAGAAATCCGCGAAGGTGTTGCTCGATGCGGAAGCGGCGCTGGCCGACCGTATAAACATGGTCTTCAAGGGCACGGTCATCGGTTCAGGGCGTGGCGCAGGGATTGCGGTCGCCACCGGCATGGATACCGAATTTGGCCGGATAGCGGCGCTGATAGAGGAAAAAGAGGAAAAGACTCCGCTTCAGAAGAGGCTCTCGGTATTCAGTACCAAGCTTTCATGGCTTGTCCTTGCCATTGCCGCAATAATATTTACCGGCGGTCTGCTCAGGGGAGAGGAGCCGGTCCTGATGTTCATGACCGCGGTCAGCCTCGCTGTCGCCGCAATACCGGAGGCCCTGCCTGCGGTAATCACGATAACGCTCGCAATCGGCGCGGCGAAGATGGTCGAGAAAAAGGTGCTTGCCCGAAGGCTTTCGGCGGTCGAGACCCTTGGCTCGGTAACTTATATCTGCACCGATAAGACCGGCACGCTGACGCTGAACCGGATGACCGTGACAGGCACGGACGCCGTGCCCGGGACCGGCAACATGCTGTACCGCTGCATGGCGCTAAACACCGATGCGCGTATGAAGGACGGGGCCGCCGTGGGCGACCCGACCGAGGCCGCATTGGTTGAGTCCGCCGCTAAGGGCGGGTTCCACAGGGAGATGCTTGAGGTGGAGTATCCGCGTGCGGGCGAGCTTCCGTTCGATGCCGAAAGGAAGCTGATGAGCACGCTCCACCGCTCGCCGGACGGCAGGTGGATGATAATAGCGAAGGGTGCGTTCGAGTCCGTCATGGCCATCGCTCCCGGCGCTAAAGCCTTTGCGCCCGATGCCGAGAAGGCCGCACGCGAAGGGCTCCGGGTAATAGCATACTGCTGGAAGGAACTGGACAGCCGCCCGCCAGACCTGGAAGCAGAAGAGACGGCTGGCGGGTTTACATTCGCGGGTTTTGCCACGCTGATGGACCCGATACGCCCGGAGGCGTTCGATGCCGTGGCCG